>JAYTAJ010000067.1:0-2172 GCA_043737575.1 Myxococcales bacterium
CCGAACTCGATGTCCTGAAATGACACCAGCGGCGCGGGCGCCGCGGCCAACTCGTCGGCGGTGGGCTGCGCGGCCTCTTCGGGCGAAGTCACGGCGCTCGTGGTCTCGCGTCTTGGAGAGGGGGCCCCGTGGGGGCGTGACCCCGCGGGGGAGAGGGCTGGCGACAGCCCTCCCGAAGAGGACGGCGCATCGGGCTCGTGGGTGCCGAGCAGCTCGGTGATGCGCTCGATCGCCGCCATCGCGCCCTGCATGACCGCGTACTTCGCCGACAGATCGCGGATCGGGATGAAGAACTTGTCGATGTACGCGAGGAACGCGACGACCAGGCCGAGCGTCGCCACCTGATCGGTGCTGGCGCCGAGATCGCGCACCGCCCACCACGCCACCAGCGCGACCGCGATCACGCCGATCGCCTCGACCAGCGCGTACATCGACGCGTCGGCCCGGATCGACGACAGGTAGGCGTCGCGGTGGCCGGCGTTGATGACGGCGTACTCGCCGGCCGCGGCCTGCTCGCGGCGGAAGATCTGCACGACCTTGATGCCCGACAGGTGCTCCTGGGCGAACGCGTTCATCGCCGCGAGCCGGACCCGGATCTCGCGGAACGAGCTGCGCATCATCCGCCGCGCCTGGTTCACCAGCAGGATCAGGAGCGGGATGGTCGTGAAGGTCAGCGCGGTGAAGCCGGGGTCGAGCGAGAACATGATCGCGGCGATGACCAGCATGCGCAGGGCGTCGGTGGCGAGGGTGATGACGCCCGACGCGAACATCTCGTTGACGCTCTCGATGTCGTTGGTCATGCGGGTCAGGAGCCGCCCGACCGGCATGCGATCGAAGAACCCGGCCCGCTGCGACACGACGTGGTCGTAGATCGCGAGGCGCAGGCCGTGCATCGACCGCTGGCCGAGCAGCTGGATCGCCCACTGCTCGCCGAACGACGCGGCGGTCTGCAGCACCACCAGCGACAGGTACGCGATCGCGATCGTCGCGAGGCCGTCGGTCTTGCCGACCGCGATGTGGTCGGCGATCGCGACCTTCACCAGGTACGGCTGCGCCATCTCGAAGGCGACCGCGAGCAGCGTGAACGGCAGCCACACCAGCAGCAGGCGGGCGTGGGGCCGCACGAACGGCCACAGCCGGCGCATCAGCGCGACGTCGTAGGCCTTGCCGAGGACCGCCTCGCTCACGCGGCCTCCGTATGCAGCTGGGTCCGGTACAGCTCGGCGTAGACGCCGCCCCTGGCGAGCAGCTCGGCGTGGGTGCCGCGCTCGGCGATGTGGCCGGCGTCGAGGACGATGATCTGGTGGGCGCTGCGGACCGCGGCGACCCGATGCGAGATCAAGAGCGCGGTGCGCCCGGCCAGCACGGTGCGCAGCCGATCGAGGATCACGCGCTCGGTCTCGGCGTCGACCGACGACAGCGAGTCGTCGAGGATCAGGAGCCGCGGGTCCGACGCGATCGCGCGGGCCAGCGCGACCCGCTGGCGCTGACCGCCCGACAGCGTGATGCCGCGCTCGCCGACCACGGTGGCGAAGCCCTCGGGCATGCCGTCGAGATCGCGGGTCAGCCCCGCGGTCGCCGCCGCCTCGCGCACCCGCGCCGGGATCGCGCCGTCTTCGACCACCGAGTGGGTCGGCCGCGAGCCGGTCACCGCCGCCAGCTCCTCGACGCGGGCCGGCGGGATGCTCGAGCCCTCGCCGTAGCCGAACGCGATGTTGTCGGCGATCGTCGTCGAGAACAGGAACGCCTCCTGGGGCGCGTAGCCGATCGCGCCGCGCAGATCGCCGAGCCGCAGGGTCGTGATGTCGTGACCGTCGAGGAACACCGTGCCCGGCGCGACCGGCAACAGCCGACAGATCGCCTCGACCAGGCTGCTCTTGCCCGCCGCGGTCCGTCCGACGATCGCGGTCGTGGTGCCGGCCGGCACCGTGAACGACACGTCGTCGAGCACGATCCGGTCGCCGCGCTTCACCGTCAGGTGCTTGCACTCGAGGCCGCCGAGCAGCGCCCCGCTCCGGGAAGAAGAATCGGTGCGGATCGGCTCGCCGCCGTCGACGATCGTCGAGCGCGTCGCCAGGAGCCCGTCGAGCCGCGCCCACGACGCCTGGCCGCGCTGCAAGAGCGACAGCATCCAGCCCAGCGCCAGGGTCGGCCACACCAGGCGGGCCAGGT
>JAYTAJ010000068.1:0-2170 GCA_043737575.1 Myxococcales bacterium
GCGCGCCGCCGCCGTAGCTGTCGCTGCCGAAGCTCGACTCGACGGTGCGCTTGATCGTGATCGTCGTCTTCTGATCGCGCCCGCCCGCGAGCGCGTGGCCGCCGAGGACGAGAGCGGCCGCGGCGACGCCACACCCGGCGACGGCGGCGCGGCGGATCGGGAGCGAGGAGGTCATCGCGCGCGAGCATACCAGCCGCACCGCGCGGATGCCGGGCCCGCGATGCGCCTGCGGCGGCGGCCGCGGGTTATAGTGCCGGCCGTGGGATCCGCGCTCGCTGCCAGCGCTCCGCTCCGCGGCGTCGCGCCGTACCCGGAGGCCGACGCCGCCGCGTTCGTCGGCCGCGATCCCGATCGCGACGAGCTGGTGCGCGCGATCGTCGGCGACGGCTACCGCGCCGGGCTGCTCCACGGCGAGGCCGGCGTCGGCAAGACCTCGCTGATCATGGCAGGCGTCGTCCCGGCGCTGCGGGCGCAGGGCGTGACCGTCGCGATCTCGACCGATCGCCGCGGCCCCGCCGAGGCGCTGGCGCGGGTCCTCGCCGACGGCGGTCCGCGGATCACGCCGGGCGAGGCGCCGACCGCGTACCTGGCGCGGGTGGTCGCGGGCGTCGCCGCGGGCAAGCTCGTGGTGTTCGTGCTCGACGACGTCGACGCCACGCTGATCGAGGGCGGCGAGGCCGCGCTCACCGAGCTGACCGAGCTGTACGCGCGCGCGGTCGGACGCTCGAGCGGCCGCGCTCGCTTCCTGTTCACCTGCGCGAGCGATCGCGTCCACCTGCTCGGCGCCCTCGAGCGGCGCACCGGATCGCTGTTCCCGCCGCACGCGCGGTTCGAGCTGGGCCGGATGTCGACCGCGGCGGCGGGCGATGCGCTGGCGCGGGTCCTCGCCGATGCCGGCGTCGCCGCCGAGCCCGGGCTGACCGAGGCAGTGGCCGCGGCGCTGGCCCGCGGCCGCGGCGTGCTGCCCGCCGAGCTGCAGCTGGTCGCGTGCGCGCTGCGCGATCAGCGGGTCACCTCGCCCGCGGCGCTGCGCAAGCTCGGCGGCCTGCCCGAGCTGGCGCGGCAGTGGCTGCTCGGCGGCGCGGTCGCGGGCGGTGACGAGCGCCTCGGCCTGCGCGTCCTCGGCGAGCTGCAGACCGGCGACCCCGCGGCGGCGATCGCCGAGCGGCTGGCGGCGCCGATCGACGCGGTCGAGCGCAGCCTCGCGGTGCAGGCCGAGCGCGGCGCGATCGTCGGAGGCGCCGACGGCTGGCGGCTCGCCCACGACGTGCTGGTGGCGCCGGTCCGCGAGCTGACCGCCCTCGACCGCGCGCTGGCGCGCCGCGGCCACGAGCTGCTGGGTCGCAAGGCCGAGGGCCACGCCCGCCTGACCGCGCGCGAGCTGTGGAGCGTGCAGCGCGAGGGCATCGTCGCGACCACGCCGACCGAGCGCGCGGTGGTCGCGCGATCGCGGCGCTTCTATCGCAACGTCGCGATCGCGATCGCGGCGGCGCCGGTCGTCGTGCTGATCGCGCTGTGGGCGGTGCAGCGCGATCGCGCGTACCTCGACGTCGAGACCCGCGCGGGCGGCGAGCGCGTGATCGTCCGCGCCGGTCGACCCGCGCTGTCGGCGTTCCACTGGCTGCCGAGCTCGCCGGGCTACGGCGACGCGATCGCCGATCCCGGGCTGTCGCGCGCGATGGTCGCGCCGCGGGCGTGGTCGTCGATCGCCGCGCAGGAGCTGACCGCGAGCCAGGGCGACTGGGACGCCGCGATCGATCGCGTCCTCGAGCCGCGCCTCGCCGCGCTGCTCGCCTACGCCACCAGCGCCGACGCCCGCGCGATCGAGGCGCTGGCGCAGGCCGCGACCTCCGACGACGATCTGGCCGAACTGCTGGTGCTGTTGCGGCCGCTCGCGCGCGGCGCCGACGCCGAGGTCCGCGTCGTCGAGGCGGCGCTGACCCGGACCTCGCCCGCGGTGCGCCAGGCCGCGATCGCGGTCGCCGGCGCGGCGGCGCAGCGCCAGGACGGCGCCTACCGCGACACGCTGGTCCACGCGCTGTCGGCCAGCGACGCCGAGCAGCGCCGCATCGCGATCGCGGCGGTCCGGGTGCTCGCCGCCGAGCGGGCGCGGCCGCTGTTCGACGCCGCGCTGGCGCGCGATCCCGACGCGACGGTGCGCCGCGAGCTG
>JAYTAJ010000069.1:0-11610 GCA_043737575.1 Myxococcales bacterium
CCGTCGATCACGATCGGCCCGTCGACGATCCCGGCATCGACGCCCGGCGTCCCGGTCATGCTGTCGATGCGATCGACGACGTAGCCTTGCAGCTGCGCCGAGACGTCGGTGACCAGGCGGATGCGCACGGTGTCGCCCGGGATCTGCACGCTCGTCACGTCGGTCGCCGAGCCGTTCAGGATCTGGAACAGATCGCCGTTGCCGTCGAACAGGTAGATGTTGTCGCACGCGCCCGCGAAGCAGCCGCTGTCGAGCTCGGTCTGGATCGTCGCGAAGTGCAGCCGCAGCGCCAGCGCGCCGGGCAGGGTGTAGGTCTGGGTGTCGTCGAGGTTGTTGGCGTACAGGCCGCCGGTCACCGTCGGGTTGACCAGGTTCACCGGCTGCGTGCTCGCGACCGTCGGGTAGGTCGCGGCCGCCCGCAGCGTCCGCAGCATGCCGTGGTGGTACAGCGCGCGCCGCAAGGTCGGGACGTGGGTGCCCGCGTAGAGCATCTGATCGGCCATCAAGATCGCGTTGGCCGCGCGATCGAAGGTCTCGTTGGTCGACAGCAGGAAGTGCGCCTCGATCACGACCCGATCGGCGATGTCGGCGCCGATCGCGGCGCGGGCCCGCCACAGCGCCGCGGACCAGATCTCGCCGTCGGCGTGGACCTGCCCGACGCCGTCCTCGGGGTAGTGCTTCGGCTCGTCGAGGCGGCGCAGACACTTCGGCGTGCGATCGTCGTACGACACCGCGTCCCAGTCGCCGACGCACGCCTGATCGGCCGGCTGCGGGTGACCCGCGAGCGGCGGCAGCACGTTGCCGAACGAGCCCGCGAGGTAGTCGCCGAAGCCCTCGCCCATCGCCGACTCGTCGCCGTCGCCCCAGCCCGGCACCTGGTTGTCCTGGATCGAGTGACCGTACTCGTGGAGCACGATGTCGCCGTCCTCGCCGTCGTCGACCCCGCCCGAGCCGAACGACAGCTCGGTCGTGCCCGGGCTATAGAACGAGTTGTCCTGGTTGCCGTCGTTGACCGTCGCGATCTGGACGCGGTTGTTGACGTCGGTGAAGCCGAGGCCCTGGAGGCGGGTCTGGGCCCGATCGAGGTGGTAGTAGACGACGACCTCCTCGAAGCGGTTGTCGGCGCGATCGTAGTTGAACACCAGCCCGGCGCTGGTGGCGCGCTGGCCGATGCTCTGCGGTCGGGCGTCGGCGTAGGGGCCGCGCAGCACGCCGGTGCCGTCGAGGTTGGGCAAGGTCACGCTGAAGCGCGCGGCGTTGAGCGCGGTCGACGCGGCGTCGTTGCCGTCGGTCAGGGTCAGGTTGTTGGTCGACGCGATCGCGTTGGCGTCGAACACCTGGCCGGTGCCGTTGGCGTGCCAGGTCCGATCGCGCGCCCACAAGATCGTGCCGGTCGCGCCGTCGACGCCGACGTCCCAGGTCGCGCGGTGCGAGGTGATCTGCACCCGGTACGCGAGGCGCGGGCTGGCGCCGCTGGCGTCGATGCCGCGGATCGCGCGCGGCGCCACGACCTCGCGCGGCGACGCCACCCGGACTCGCGCGGTCGCGATCGCGGCGGCGGTGCCGATGTCCTGCGCGGTGCTCGGCGGCGTCAACCGGCCGCGGTGCGCGAGGTTGATCGCCTGGATCGCGTCGCCGCTCTTGCCGAGCGACACCACGACCTCGCTGTCGAACACGGGCAGGCCGTCGACCTGGTGCTGGAAGCGCAGGTACGATCCCGCGAGGCCGTCGCGGCGCGCGGTCAGCGCGAGGTCGCTGCCGTCGGCCGCCAGCGCGAACAGATCGGCGTGGCGGGCCAGGAAGCCGCGGACCGCGGCCTCGGGCGCACCGGTCACCGCGAACGCGCCGACGATCTGCCGCGGCCGGCCGGTGCCGCGATCCCACAGCACGTCGGTCGCGCCCAGCGCCGCGACGTCGCGCCACTCGTCGCGCGGCGGATCTCCCGATCGATCGATCGGCGCGGCGTCGTTGGCGGTGCAGGCGGCGAGGGCGGCGGTGAAGGCGACGGTGGCGAAGCGGCGGCCGATCATGGGCCCGACGCTACACCGAACCGGCTTTGGGGTTTGGCCGGACCAACAAGAAGCCGACCAGCCCGGCGAGCGCACCCAGCCAGGCCCAGACGATGCCGAGATCGTGCTCGACCAGGATGCCCGCGATCGGCGGCGCGACGATCGCGGCCAGCGACGACAGCGACTGGGTCAGCCCGAGGACGACGCCCTGCTCGGTGCGATCGGCGAGGCGCGACACCAGGCTGGTGAGCGCGGGCCGCAAGAGCGAGTTGCCGATCGACGAGAAGAAGATCGACACCGCCAGCATGTAGAGCGAGTCGCTGGTGCCGAGCAGCCCGTAGCCGATGAACAGCGTCACGAAGCCGAACCGCGACAGGCTGGCCTCGCCGAACCGCGCCACCAGTCGACCGATCAGGCCGCCCTGGATCACCAGCCCGATCACCGCGCTGCCCGCGAACGCGAAGCCGATCTCTCGCGGCGTGAAGTAGTGGCCGTCCCACCGGTAGTGGCGCTCGGCGTAGAGCGCGAAGCAGCCGATGAACAGCGAGAACGAGAACATGTAGACGAAGAACTGCGCCAGCAGGCGGCCCAGCGCCGGACGGCGGAAGTACCCCGCGTACATGCCCCAGTCGAGGATGCCGAGGCGGCCACCGCCTGCGGTCACCGCCTGCGCGGTCGGCAGCGCCGCGGTCGGCTGGTCCTTGGGCAGGATGAAGATCGTGCCGAGGATCGAGCAGCCCGACAGCGCCGCGGCGAGCCAGAACGGCGCCGCGAGCGAGTGGTGCGACAGCCAGCCCGAGATCACCGGGCCGATCGCGAAGCCCAGCCCGAACGCGATGCCGATCAGCGCGAACGACTTGGCACGCTTTTCCGGCGCGGTGTGATCGGAGATGTACGCTTGCGCGATCGCCAGGTTGCCCGCGGTCGCACCGTCGAGGATGCGGCCGGCGAAGACCATCCACAGCGCGTCGGCCTTCGCCAGGATCACGAAGCCGGCCAGGGTGCCGATCTGACTGACCAGCAGGACCGGCCGCCGGCCGTAGCGATCCGACAGCTTGCCGAGGATCGGCCCCGAGATCAGCTGGCAGATCGCGAACGACGACATGATCAGCGTCGCGACGAACGGGCTCGCGCCGAACGTCTCCGAATAGATCGCCAGCAGCGGGATCACGATCGTCAGGCCGAGGACATCGACCAAGACGATCAGGAAGATCGGCAGCAGCGGCGAGCGACGCAACGAGCCGCGTGTATAGCAGAAGCTGACGCGCGCCTACGCGCCACGCGTCTCAGGAGGGGGACCCTGTGGGGGCGTGACCCCACAGGGGGAGGGATTGCGAAATCCCCTCCTGAAAAACTACACGAGGTCCGGCTCGCGGCCGGTCAGATCGATCTCGCGCCAGCGCCCGGAGCGGAACCGCCAGGCCATCGCGGCGGCGAGGGCGGCGAGGTAGCCGACGATGCACAGCATGATCGCGATCGTGCCGCCGTCGAGGACGTAGACCACCAGCAGCGATGTCGGCACGAACACCACCCACGCCAGCACCACCCGCGCGCCCAGCGTCCACGCGGTGTCGCCCGCAGCGCGCAGCGTCTCCGACAACGTCATCGCGGTCGCGTCGAACAGCTGCCACGCCGAGCTGACCGCGAGCATCGGCGCGCCGACCACGACCATCTGGCTCGCGGTGACGCCGAGCTTGGTGTCGTCCTCGGCGAACAGCCCCATCACCATCTCGGGGAACGCCAGGTAGAACAGCCCGACGACGCCCATCCACGCCGAGGTCACGGCGAGCGTCAGCTTGACGATGCCCCAGACCCGATCGTGGGCGCCCGCGCCGATGGTCTGGCCGGCCAGGATCGCGCCCGCGGTCGACAGCCCGAACGCGGGCATGAACGCGACCGAGTTGACCTGCATGATCACGTTGAGCGCGCCGAACGGGATCGTGCCGAGCTTGGCGACCGCGACGTTCAGGAACAGCGCGAACGCGCCGAACTCGAGGAACCAGTTGAAGCCGTTGGGCAGCCCGAACCGCAGCACGCGGCGCAGCTCGGTCCACGACCATCGGGTCCGCGCCGCGGTGCCACGCGGATGCCGCGCGAACATGTAGCCGAGGTACCCGAGGCCGATCCAGGTCGTGATCGTCGACGACAGCGCCGCGCCGGTCACGCCCATCGCCGGCGCGCCCCAGTGGCCTTCGATCAAGAGCCAGTTGCCCAGCAGATCGAGCACCATCGTCAGGATGCTGGCGCGCATCTGCGCCGCGGTGTTGCCGAAGCCGCCGAACCAGTTGCCGAGCGCCTCGGTGCCGACGATCGCGGCGACCGAGGTCATGCGGATCACGATGTAGTCGGTCATCAGATCGCGGACCGCGGGATCGTGCGGGAACAGCCCGAGCAGCGGACCGACCAGGGGCAGCGCCGCGAGCGCGATCAGCCCGGCCCCGAGCGCGATCGCGAGGCCGTAGTAGCCGTAGCGCCGCGCCTCGTCGCCGCGGCCCTTGCCGACCAGCTGCGCGACGAAGCTCTGGACGATGAACACCATGCCCATCGGCAAGATCACCGCGGCGAAGCTGTTGAGCGCGCCGCCGGTGGTCGCGGTCAGCGCGTCGTCGCCGAGCGGCGCCACCATGAACGCGTCGCCGAACCCGACCACCGCCTGGGTCGCGCGCGCGAGCACGACCGGGCCCGCGAGCACGAGCAGGGTTCGCAAGGTCACGTTGGGCGCGGCGGTCGTCGGCACGGGCCGCGCAGGCTAGCACCCCACGTGCGTGTTAGCGTGCGCCAGGAGGAAGCGATGAGCACCGTCGACAAGCACGAGCCCGGCACCATCGGTTGGCTGGACCTGATGACCACGAGCGTCGAGGCGGCCCGGCCCTTCTACGAGCAGCTGTTCGGCTGGACGATCGAGATCGGCGCGCCCGAGTACGGCGGCTACGGGATGTGCACGCGCGGCGGCCGCAACGCCGCGGGCATCGGACCCGGCATGCCCGGCTCCAAGCATCCGCCGGCGTGGACGGTCTACTTCTTCACCGACGACGCCCTCGCCACCGCCGCGCGCGTCACCGAGCACGGCGGCGCGGTGATCATGCCGCCGATGGACGTGATGGAGCAGGGCCGGATGATGATCGCCAGCGACGCGACCGGCGCGGTGTTCGGCGTCTGGCAGCCCAACCGGCACGGCGGCGCCCAGGTCGCGCACGAGCACGGCGCGATCGCGTGGGCCGAGGTCAACACCCGTGACGCGGCGGCGGCGCGCGGGTTCTACGCCGCGGTGTTCGATCTCGAGGCCCGCAAGCTCGAGGCGCCCGGCATGGAGTACTGGACGCTGCACCGCGACGGCCGCCCGGTCGGTGGCGTGCTGCAGATGGACGACCACTGGCCCGCGGCGGTGCCCGCGCACTGGATGCCGTACTTCCAGGTCGACGACGTCGACGCCGCGACGACGCAGGTGACCGCGCTCGGCGGCAAGGTCTGCGTCCCCGGCTTCGACAGCGCCTACGGCCGGATCGCGGTCGTCGAGGATCCGCAGGGCGCGACGTTCTCGATCATGCACCCGGCCGCGAGTAACCCCGGCCCGAGCCCGGCGTAAGCCAGCCGATGCCTCGCCGCTCGCTCGCGTTCCTCGTCGTCGCCGCGTGCGGCAGCCCGGCTCCGTCGCAGCCGCAACCCGCGACCGATCCGCAGGGCGCCCGGATGATGTCGTCGATGGCGATGCCCGCCGACGACGGCTCGAGCTACGCGCCGCTCGAGGTCGGCGCCGACCACGCGAGCTACGTGAAGATGAACACGTCGCCGGTGCGATCGGAGACGCACGGTGGCCGCCGGGTCGACACCTACGTCAACCCGATCGGCGCGGCGCCGTACCTCGACGCCGACGCGGCGATGCCGGTCGGCACCGTGATCGTGAAGACGTCGATGGAGGACGACGGCAGCGCCGGGCCGATCTTCGTGATGGAGAAGCGCGCGCCTGGCTTCGACGCCGAGCACGGCGACTGGGCGTACGCGATCCACTGGGCGGCGCCGCCCGCGCGCTGGGCCAAGCAGCTCGGCGGACCGATCTACTGGCGGTCGCCGTCGCACCGCGTCGGCTACTGCGTCGAGTGCCACGACAACTACGATCGCAACCTCGGCGACGTGCCGGGCGATCACAAGATCACCGCGCTGCCGTAGCGACCAGGCGCCGCTGACACCGACGCGCGGACGCGGTTGCAACAAATCCGATCGCGCAGGTTCGCGAAGTCCGTACACATTTCGGGAACCGCGGGAGAGGGCGGCTGTCTACTCCGACGAACGCCGACGCTGCGCCACTGGGGTGCGCGGGACGGCGAAGCGCGCGTCGCACGGTGCGATCGCCCGCGGAGTCCGTCCTCGTCGGAGAGGTCGCCATGTCGCCTGCTATGCCCGCCACCCTGCCTGCTGCCACACCTGCCACCGCGGTCGAGGTCGTCACCTCACTCGGCGGATCGATCGTCTCGGTCGACACCCTCACCGCCTCCACCGCGTCGCGCCGCCGCGGTTGGGGTGTCCTCGGCGCCGGCGCGGTGCTGCTCACGCTGGCGCTGGGCACCTTCTTCTACGGCGTCGCGGGCGCGAGCCACGATGCCGCTGCCCGCGAGCGCTGGATCGCCGAGAAGCGCCCGTCGTGGGCGTTCCGGCCGACCCGCCACAGCCCCGCCGCCGACGTCGCCGCGCTGGTCGGCGCGATCGCCGGGCTCGGCCTGATCGCGACCGGCCTCCTCCGCCGCCGCGGCGTCGAGCGCAGCCGCCTCCGCGTCGGGCAGAACGACGGCGTCGACATCCCGCTCGCCGACGCGCCGCCCGAGCGCACGCTGGTCGATCGCGATCCCAGCGGCGCCTTCTTCGCGCCGCTCGATGGCCTCGAGGGCGACGTCGCGTTCGCCGGCACCGCGACCACGCTGGCGTCGATGCGCGCGGCCGGCCACGTCGCGCTGCCGCTCTACGTCGGCACCCAGGTCCGCACCAAGATCGGCAGCGCGTCGTTCTTCGTGCGCGGCATCACCGCGCCGACCCGGTCGGCGCCCGCGGCGATGGGCTGGGACCAGCGCACCCTCGCGTTCGTCGCCGCGTCGGCGGTGGTGCACCTCGGCCTGTGGGCGATGATCCGCACCGTGCCGCCCGATCTGATGGGCGTCACCGTCGAGACCGACGCGCTCGAGGAGACGTCGAGCCGCGCGACCCTCCCGTCGGTCGAGGAGCTGCCGCCGCCCCAGCCCGACGACGGCGAGGAGGACGACGGCAGCGCGGGCGCCAACACGCCGCCCAACGCGATCGCGCTCGAGGACGGCACCCTCGGCACCGATCGCCCCAACGCGACCCCTGCGCTGTTGCGGGTCCAGGATCGCAACCTCGCGCCGACCCTGTCGCGCGAGCAGGCCAAGGCGGTCGCGGCCGAGTCCGGCATCCTCGGCTCGACGGTCTTCACCGGCCCGATCGCGGTGGTCGGCGGCGGCGATCTCGCGTCGGGCTTCGACGACCTGGACATCACGGGCGGCTTCTACGACGGCGGCGGTGAGGGCGGCCCGGCCGGCTCGTTCGGCTGGGGCCTGAAGGGCACGGGCGCGGGCTGCGGCACGCTCGCGGGCGTCCCGTGCGGCGGCGTCGAGGCCGGTGGCTTCATCATCGGCAAGAACGGCGGCGATCGCTACCGCGGGCCGCTCGGCGACGGTGGCCCCGGCACGCGCCGCCACGTCAACGCGGTGCCGCGGGTCGTGATCAGCAAGCCGACGACCTGCCACGACGGCGCCGACGACTGCCTCGATCCCGCGATCATCCGCCGCTACATCAAGCGCAACATCGAGAAGATCGCGTACTGCTACGAGAAGGAGCTGCTGGCGCGACCCGACCTCGAGGGCACGGTCACCGCGCTGTTCACGCTCACCGCCAACGGCCAGGTCGTCAGCTCGAAGGCGTCGGGCGTCGACTCCGCGGTGTCGAGCTGCATCGCGGGCGTCATCTCGAACATCTCGTTTCCGAAGGTCGCCGAGACCGGCGTCTATCCGATCAAGTATCCGTTCCAGCTCCATCGTCGCTGACGACCGGGCCGAGGGGCCAGAAGCGACCGACCGCGGCCAGGCCCACCTGGCCGCGTTTTTCGTCGGCGCGTGCGAGCAGGCTGTGCTGCGCGGTGGTGGTGAAGCGGGCGGCGAGGCGGCCGCCGCGGGCGCGGCAGCGCAGGCGGTCGTCGGCATCGACCGCGAGGGTGGCGAGGTCGAGCGGCTCGTCGGTGCCGTCGTCGAGGAAGATCCGCGGCGCGTCGTCGTCCCAGCGCACCGCGACGACCCGCAGCGGAGTGTCGTCGAGCTCGACGTAGGCGTAGCGCTCGTCGTCGAGCCGCACGATCGGCCGACCGTCGGGCGCGTGATCGAGCCAGCGCAGGATGGCGCGGCGCAGCCCCGGGTGGGTCACCTCGTCGCCCTGGTGCCACATCCGCCCGCCGCGATCGATGCGCAGCCCGATCGTGCGCAGCCGCTCGATCACCTCGGGCGGCAGCGGTGGACGCTCGGCCATCGCGCTCACCGCGGCGGCTGCAACCGCGCGATCCGGTCCTTGGTGAGCAGCTTCTGCTTCTTCAGGAGGCCGTACTCGCGCTGCTCCGCGGTGGTGAGCGAGCGCTGGGCGTCGAGCTGGCGCAGGCGGGTGTCGAGGCGACGGTGTTCTTCGACGAGCGTATCGAGGGTGACCGAGGCGGCCGCGGCGGGTGCGTTCACATCGAGCTCCGGCCGCTCCAGCGGCCTACCCCAACGGTAGTGGACCGAGGATCGCGGCGCAACTCCGACCCGACCTGGCCGATAGGCGCTCATGAGGCGTCAAATTCACTTGACGAGAAAGCAATGCATGATAATACATCATTGATCCAACCGCTGCGCGCGGTCGAAGCCAAGAAGCTCGCGCGTCACATCCTCGACCACGGGGCCGTCCTCTTCACCAAGCACGCCGAACGGGAGCTAGCGAAAGACCACAAGCAGACCATCGACGCGGTCAACGTCATCCGGGCCGGGGTCTACCGCGAGGCGGAGTGGGAGAACGGCGGGTGGCGGCATCAGGCCTCGACCCCGCGCTTCACCGTCGTCGTCCAGTTCGAATCGGCGCTCCAGCTGATCGTCGTCACGGGCTGGGCCAAGAGATAGCTGCGGAGCGATCCGCGAAGGGAGCTGCATCATGAAGTGTCCAACCTGCCGAAGCGCGATGGCGAGCCGTCGTGAGAACCACCGCTACACCGAGTCGGGGCTGACCAACGTCGTGCTCGTCGACTGCGAGGTCCGCAGCTGCGCCGAGTGTGGCGAGGGCGGCATCGTGATCCCGTACATCGAGCCGCTGCACCGCGCGCTCGCGCTGGCGGTCATCAAGCGGCCGGGGCGGCTCGAGCCCCAGGAGATCCGGTTCCTGCGCAAGTGGCGCGGCTGGTCGGGCGCCGACTTCGCCCGCCACATGGGCGTCGATCCGGCGACGGTGTCGCGGTGGGAGAGCGTCGACAACCCGCAGCCGATGGGGCCGGTCGCCGATCGGCTGCTGCGGCTCGCGGTGGCGCACGGCGAGCCGGCCGAGACGTATCCGGTGTCGACCCTGACCACGATCGACGGCGCGGCCGATCGGTCGGCGCTGTTGCGGATGAAGGCGAGCCGCAGCGGCTGGGCCGAGACCCTGCCGGCGTGATCAGCGCGGCCGCGCGCCCGGGATGCCGTCGGGATACTTGACCTCGGCCTCCGACGGCCGGATGTACGCGGGCGCGCCCGACGACAGTCGATCGACGCGGTCGCCGCCGAGCGCGGCGAGGGCGACGCCCGCGGCCGACGGCGTCGCGGGTGCCGACGGCCAGCGCACGATCGTCGCGGGCAGCGTCGCGAGCGCCGCGGCGTGGACGGTGAGCGCGTCGCCCGCGAGGTGCGCGGGCCCGGTGGCGTGGCTGGCGATCGCGGCGGCGAGGTCGCCGGGCGGCAGCACGCGCTCGGGCCCGATCGCGACCAGCGTCGCGCCGCGCCGTCGGTAGAAGCCCGCGTACAGCTCGCCGCGCCGCGCGTCGAGGATCGGCACCAGCAGCTCGTCGTCGGGGACCAGCGCGCCGAGGTCCCACGCCAGCGCGGCCAGCGACGACGCCAGCCACAGCGGCTTGCCGATCGCGTAGGCGAGGCCCTTGCCGGTCGCGAGGCCGATGCGCAGGCCGGTGAACGAGCCCGGCCCGGCGCCGACCGCGATCGCGTCGAGCTCGGCGGCGGCGATCCCGGCGCGCGTCAGGACCTCGGCGCACAGCGCCAGCACCCGATCGCTGTGCGTCGCCGGATCGCCCGCGATCGACGCGAGGACGTCGCCGTCTGCGGTCACGACCGCGGCGCTGGCGGTCAAGGTCGCGGTATCGAGCGCGAGGATCATCGGAACACGTACTGCATCATGTCGTTGCGTAACGCGAGCACGGTGATGACGCCGACGATCACCAGCCCGACGAACTGGATCTTCTCCTTGGCGCGCGCCGACAGCGGCTTGCGCTGGAAGCCCTCGATCGCGAACACCAGCACGTGACCGCCGTCGAGGACCGGGACCGGCAGCAGGTTGATCAGGCCGAGGTTCACGCTGATCAGCGCGATCAGCAGCAGGAAGCTGTCCCAGCCCTGTTCGCCCGACACCGACGCCACGCGATACATCGTCAGCGGTCCGCCCAGGCTCTCGCTCGGTGAGTCGCCGCGCAGCACCTTCGTGAAGCCGCTGACCATCAGCACGATGGTCTCGCCGGTCCGCTCGATCGCCTTCGACACCGCGTAGCTCACGCGGCCGTCGATCGGCACCATCTTGCCCTGGCCGCGCTCGACGTCGTTGCGGGCGCCGAGCACCAGCCGATCGACGGTGTGGCCGTACTGATCGAGCTCCTTGCGCCACACCTGCGTCAGCTGCGCGGTCCGCTCGACGACCTTGCCGGCCTCGGTGCGCCGCCACGCGATCGTCCAGGTCCGGCCCGGATCCGACAGCAGCTTCTGATCGAAGACCGCCCAGTGGTTCATCGGCTGACCGTCGATCGTGCTGATGAGATCGCCCGGGCGCAGGCCGGCCAGATCGGCGGGCGTGCCGGGATCGACGTGGGCGATGAACATCTCGGCGTTCTCGAGGCCGGTGTACGCGGTGCGGCCGAGGGTGTCGTCGATGCGCGTCTCCGGCATCAGATCGGCGAACCGCGCGTCGAGCAGCCGGATCTGCGGCACGCCCGGGACCTCGGTGCCGCGCAGGTACACCAGGTTGGTGCGGCGGGCCCCGCGGCCGAGCCCGGTCGCGACCTCGCTCCAGTTGTCGACGGTGTCGCCGTCGATGTTGATGATCAGATCGCCGGTCGCCATGCCCGCGCGTCCGGCCGGCGACGTCGGATCGATGATGCCGACCATCGGCACGAACGGCGCCCGGGTGATGCCGATGCGGCCCTGGGCCTGGACCTGCCCGTCGCGCTTGCGGATCACGTCGGCGACCGGCACGACGTACTTCTCGAACACCCGCGGGCCGCGCTGCAGCCGCAGGTGAACCTCGGTGCCGCCGCGCGCGCGGATCGCCTGCTCGAGCTCCTCCCAGTAGCGCACGCTCTTGCCGTCGACCGCGAGCACGGTGT
>JAYTAJ010000070.1:0-2169 GCA_043737575.1 Myxococcales bacterium
CGAGCGAGACCGCCGAGATCATCCGGGTCGCCGACGCGACGGTGCGCCGAGCCGAGCGCGCGCGCGATCGCGGCGCCGACGCGCAGTGGACGCCCGATGGCCGCCCGACCTTGCTGCTCGCGGACGACGATCCGATGCTGCTCGCGGCGATGGCCGAGCTCTTGACCGAGGCCGGCTTCGCGGTGACCGCGGTCGACAGCGGCAACGCGGCGATCGCGGTGCTCGACGGCAGCGAGCACGACGTCGTCCTCGCCGAGTGGACGATGGTGAACGGCTCGGGCGCGCAGCTGTTCCAGTGGATCGTGACGTTCCGGCCGTGGGTGGTCGATCGCGTCGCGTTCCTGATCGATCGCGCCGACGCGCGGATCGAGCGGACCGCGCCCGGCCGGCCGGTGTTCCACAAGGGCGCCGACTCGCGGGCGCTGATCGCCGCGCTGCGCGCGATCGCCGGGCTCAGCGGTCCGCGCTCGTCGGTCAGCGGGTCGGGACGATGAGGTTGGCCGAGAACGGCGGTGACACCGACGCGGGCGCGATCGTCGGCGTCACGCCCTGCGGCGTGTAGACCTGGAACGCGCCGGTCGCGCCGCCGCCGCCGCCGGGCGAGTTGCCGCTGGGCGCGCCGCCGCCGGGATTCGCGGAGCCCACGCCGCCGAGGCCGCCCGCGCCACCCCCCGACGTCGCGGGCGATCCGCCGAGCGCGCCCGCGGTGGTCGAGCGGCCGCCGTCGGCGCCCGGGTTGCCGCTCAGGTCGTTGGCGCCGCCGCCGCCGCCCGCGCCGCCGTTGCTGTAGAGCTGACCGGTCACCGACACGCCGAGGCCCTGGATCACGGCGTAGCCGCCGGTGCCGCCGCCGCCGCCGCCGCGCAGATCGACCTGCGCACCGAAGACGATGTCCTGACCGCCGTTGCCGCCGCCGCCGCCGACGTCGATCACGCCGCTGACCGTGACGGTGCGGCGACACGACACCAGCATCAGCGCACCGCCGCCGCCGCCGCCGCTGACGCCGAAGCCGAGGCCGGGGCGCGCCGCGCGGACGC
This sequence comes from Myxococcales bacterium, assembly GCA_043737575.1. GTDB lineage: Bacteria > Myxococcota_A > Polyangia > Haliangiales > Haliangiaceae > UBA2376. Next base: position 1,038 of record JAYTAJ010000070.1, read on the forward strand.
CGCCGTTGAACGGGCCGACCAGCGGATCGCGCGACGCGCCGCCGTTGGCCGCGCCGCCCGGCACCAGCGCGCTACCGCCCGCCGCGCCGTTGGTGCGAAAGCCGGCGCCGCCGCCGCCGACCGTCGACGACGACAGGCCGCCCGAGGTCAAGCTGCCGCCGCCCGGGCCGTGGACCAGGCCGGTCGCCGACGCGTCGATCGAGCCGAGCACGTCGAGCGTGCCGTCGGCGACCAGCGCCACCGCGCGACCGCCGATCAGGGTCAGCGTGCGGCCCGCGGGGATCGAGATCGTGCCGTAGCGCATGATGCAGATCGGCGGACCGCCGATCTGGTTGAGGATGCCGCCCGTGCAGCTGGTGTCGACCGCGGTGTCGATCGTCGCGCTGGTGTTGATCGTCAACGACGCGTTGGTCGCGGTGCCGTTGCACGCCTCGGGCGCGTACTTGGGCTCGACGGTCGCGCAGTGCGCCGTCGGCGCGGCGACGCACGCGAGCTGACAGCTCTCGTCGGCCAGCGGCAGACCGACCGCGTCGCAGCGCTCGACCACCGCGCCGTCGCAGGTCGCGGAGCCGGGGATGCACAGGTTGCAGCGACCCGCGGTCATGTTGCAGCCGGGGGCGCCGCAGCTCGTCGTGACGTAGCCGTCACCGGTCGCGTTGCAGCGGCGCGCGTCGCTGCCGGAGCAGTCGACGAACTGGTTCGGCGTGCAGCTGATGGGCGGCGGTCCGTCGGGGCTGTCGATGGCGGCGTCGGTCGGCGCGTCGATGCCAGCATCGATCATCGCGGCATCGATCTCCGAGCCGTCGATCAGCGTGCCGTCGACGCTCGGGGCGTCGATCACCGCGCCGTCGACCTCGTCGGGAGGGATCGAACCGCAGGCCGACGCGGCGATCAGGACGGCGGCGACGATGGAATACCGGAGGAGGCCTCGCATGAGGCCGAGCTTGCCACAGGTCGGCGCCGCACCGTCAGAAGGTCGACGTGGTCGCGGTCGGGCTCGTCGTGCCGAGCACCGCGGCGGTGCTCGAGCGGACATGGATGCGGCCGAGCCCGCCGCCGCCGCCGCCGCCGTTGCCCTGATCGGGGCCGTTGCCGCCCGCGTCGGCGTTGTTGCCCTGGATCGCGCCGGCGC
>JAYTAJ010000071.1:0-11609 GCA_043737575.1 Myxococcales bacterium
GGGAGGGGTGGCGTGACGCCGTCTTCCTACTCTCGACGAAACGAGCACCATGGGGTTCAAGACCGAGTATCGCTTTCGGCTGCCGCGCGGCTACGTCGACGGACAGGGCGAGTTGCATCGCGACGGGGTCATGCGCCTCGCGACGGCGCGCGACGAGATCGTGCCGCTGCAGGACTACCGAGTTCAATCGAACCGCGCGTACCTCGTGATCATCCTGCTGTCGCGCGTCGTCACCAAGCTCGGTGACCTCGAGCGCGTCAGCGTCGAGAACATCGAGAACCTGTTCTCGACGGACCTGGCGTACCTGCAGGAGTTCTACCGGAAGATCAACGAAGAGCAGGGCACGCCGAAGCACCACATCACGTGCCCGAAGTGCGCCCACGAGTTCGACGTCGACATGGTGAGCGGCGCGCCGATCACCGAGGGAGGCGACGGTCGACCCCCGGGGTAGTCTGGGCGACGGTCGCCACCTATCCCCGCGAACAGCTCTACCAGGAGATCGCGTACATCGCGTATCACTTTCACTGGCCGCAGGACGCCATCCTCGACATGGAACACGAGGAGCGTCACGTCTGGCTCCGCGAGATCGCGCGCATCAACCGCGAGATCAACGCCGCCCGCCAGCAGCACTAGAGCGTTCGCACGACCGTCGCCCATTCGTCACGATCTACTTAGCTTCGTCTCTGTCGCATCTGTTCTGGGAACGTGTTGCAGCCGCGCGAGGGCGCGGCGATCGAGGAGCCCATGCGTTCTGCCGCTGACTTTCGACCCCCCGGCGTCTATGCGACCTTTGCGGCGCCCGAGCGACCCGCGCTCGAGGTCGCCGACACGCGCGTGACGGGGTTCACCGGGTTGTCGCAGAAGGGACCGCTCAACCAGCCGGTCCGGATCGCGAACTGGGACGAGTACGTCGAGATCTTCGGCTACACGGATCAGTTCTTCCTCTCGGACTCGGTCTACGCCCACTTCCGTAACGGCGGTGGGCCGTGCTGGATCGTCCGCGTCGCCCACGCGCTGCCGCCCGGCGGCACTCGCGAGGACACCCACGCCGATTGCGCGGCGCACATCCAGATCGACGACTGGAACAAGCCGTCGCTGAAGATCCGCGCGCTCAACGAGGGCGTGTGGGGCAACAGCATCTGGGTCCGCTGCGATCACAAGGTCGGCGCCCAGACGCTGCTGACCCGCGATCTCGACATCGGCGCCGGCGAGGCTCACGTCAAGTCGACGCGCGGCTTCGACATCGGCACGCTGGTCCGGATCTACGATCGCGAGAACTCCGACTACGTGGTGCTCACCGAGATCGGCGATCGCATCATCAAGTGGGCGAAGGAGACGCCGGTCAACCGGCGCCACCGCGCCGCGGCGCCGACGCACCTCGAGGTGCTGGAGTTCGATCTCCACGTCACCTTGAAGGATCGCAAGGAGGTGTTCCGCCACCTGCAGATGTCGCCGATGTCGCGCAACTACGGGCCGCGGGTGCTCGAGCAGTCGTCGCGCCTGATCCGCCTCGAGGATCTGTTCACCAAGTCGCCGGTGCCGCACAACCTGCCCGAAGCGCTGCCGATGACGAAGCTGGCGGGCGGGCGCGACGGCACCGACGCCCTCACCACCGAGGACGTGGTCGGCGTCGATCTCGGCCCCGACGATCGCCGCGGCCTGCTGTCGCTGTCGCCGATCGAGGAGATCGCGCTCTTGGTGTGCCCCGACGCGATGGTCTTCTACCAGCGCGAGCCGGGACCTGCGGGCGAGCTCAAGTCGCAGCGCATCCAGGATCAGATGATCATCCTGTGCGAGAACCTGAAGGACCGGTTCGCGGTGCTCGACATCCCGCACCCGCCGGTGAAGCAGGTCCCCGCCAACCAGGTGGTCGAGTGGGCCCGGACCTGGCGCCGCCGCACCGACTCGTCGTACTGCGCGTACTACTGGCCGTGGATCCGCGGGATCAACTCGGCGGGCGCGACCCGCGACTTGCCGCCGTCGGGCTACCTCACCGGCGTCCTCGGCACCCGCGACAAGAGCCACGGGGTCCACGTCGCCGCCGCCAACGTCGAGATGGTCGGCGCCCTGGACCTGTCGCTGCGGGTCTCGGAGGACGACGTCGGCCTCCTCAACCACGACGCGGTCAACACCTTCCGCATCCAGCGCGGGGTCCGGCCCTGGGGCGCGCGGACCGCGTCGTCGGACGTCGACTGGCGCTACGTCACGGTGCGCCGCCTGTTCATTATGCTCCGCCGCAGCCTCGAGGCCGGGTTCGCCTGGGTCACCTTCGAGCCGAACAACCGGCAAACCTGGGACTATGTAAGTACGACAGCCACATTGTTCCTCAGCGATCTCCATCGCAGGGGAATGTTGGTCGGAGGGAAGGCGGAGGAGTCGTTCTTCGTAAAATGCGATGCAGAAACGAACTCCCACGAGAGAATCGACGCGGGGATGCTCGTCTGCGAGATCGGGGTAGCCCCGGTATCCCCGACCGAGTTCATCATGATCTCTCTCGTTCAAGAAATGAACGGCCCCGCGGGCACCTGATCCGCTGAATGCACGCGCACCAAGGAGAATTCGATGGCCGCCTCCAGTCCGCCCCCCTCTAGTCCCCGCCGCGATCCGTTCCTCGCGTTCTGCTTTCGCGTGACGATCGAAGACGCGAACATCGGCACCGCGACCGGCTTCTTCAAGAGCGCGGGCGGCCTCAGCATCGAGACCGAGGTCATCGACTATCGCGAGGGTGGCGTGAACAACACCACCCACAAGATCATCGGGGCCACCAAGTACAAGAACATCTCGCTGAAGCGCGGCTTCAGCGGCATGGAGCTGGTCGCTTGGCGCGAGGCGTGGCTCAACGGCCCGCTCAAGAAGCGTTCGATCGGAACGATCGAGCAGCTGTCGCCGAACCCGAAGGCGGGACCGATCGCCACCTGGACGTTCGTCGAGGCGTTCCCCGCGAAGTGGGAGCTGTCCGAGTTTGATGCCTCCAAGAGCGAGTGCTCGATCGAAACGCTCGAGATCGCCCACGAGGGCTTGACGCGCCGCTAGGGCCCACGGAGATCCGAATGAGCGAAACCCGCGCACTCACCGCTGCTCTCTCCGGCCCCGCCTTCCACGGCGCGGCGTCGCGCACGGCGCTGCACACCAGCGAGCGTCACGCCGAGCGCTACGCCCCTGAAGGCGCTGGCAGCCGTCGCGAGGGTGGACTGCGTTCGCTGGCCTTCGCCGATCACGTCGCGACGCCGTGGATGTCGGGCGCGAGCCGCTCGCGCGCCACGCAGATGTTCTCGTCGTACGCCAACGGCAGCACGGGCGAGCGCTCGGTGCCGGGGGTGTCGTGGCTGTTTCCGCGTCCGTGGTTCCAGGACGAGCTCGACTGGATGGCGGCAGCGCGCCAGGGGCTCGAGGCGACGCCGCGGGGCTCGCTGTCGACGCGCGGCACGTACATCGATTCTTCGTCTTCGTCGTCGAGCTTCGCGCCCAGCGCGTTCGAGACGGCGCGCGGCCAGGCGTGGTCGAACGTCGCGATGCCGGTCCTGCATCCGGACGTGATGGCGACCGTCGCCCCGTCGATGCGCGGCTCGGCTGGTCAGCGCAGCGCCGATCCGTCGGCGCCGATGCAGCGCAACCTGCGTGCGTGGTCGCCGACCGTCGACTTCGCGGCGGCGGCTGCTGCCGAGGTCGTGATGGGCGCGATGTCGTCGGTCGCGGCCGCGGGGCTGCCCGGCATCGCCGAGCGCTCGCCGATCTGGTCGGGGCTCGCCGTGGTGACGCCCGAGGGCCTGGCCAGCGAGTCGACGCGCGCGTCGATGGCGCGGTCGAGCGCGTCGATGGCGTCGAGTGCGTCGAGTGCGTCGATGGCGTCGAGTGCGTCGATGGCGTCGAGTGCGTCGTCGCCAAGCGCGTCGTCGCCGGTCGCCGCGGCGGCGCCGGTCGCGGCGATGCAGAACATGTCGTCGCCGAGCGCGACGCCGACGATGGCGTCGAGCGCGGTGGTCGACACCGCGCGTGATTCGATCTGGCGCATCGAGCACCGTCTCGAGGAGCTGCGCCATCCCACCGAGAGCGTCGCCGCGACGTCGTCGTCGAGCGCGACGTCGTCGTCGGACGTGTCGCCGATGGCGACCAGCGAGCCGCAGCTGTCGAGCGGCGAGCGCCAGCTCGCGACCGCCGCGCGCAGCTCGGCCTCGGTCGCGCAGGCGCTCCGCACCGTCGAGTTGCTGCTCGGCGCGGCGGCGCCACAGCGCGCGCAGCCCCCGACGTCTTACGACACCAGTGGCGCGCCCCTCGCGGTCGCCGCCGATGCCGCCGCGGCCGCGATCGTCGGTGCGGCGTCGCTGCCGCAGCACTTCGCGCCGATCGCGGGTCCGCGCGTGACGATGCCGGCCGGCCTCGGCGGCCTGGTCACGTCGCTCGAGACCTCGCGCACCGTCGCGCGGCCGCTGACCCGCACGACGCTCGACGAGTCGGTCGCCCCGATGTTCGCCAGCGAGCGGTTCGCCAGCGAGCGGTTCGCGGGCGGCGCCCCGGGCGCGCCGAGCTACGCCGACGCGCCGTCGTCGGTCGCGGCCAGCGCCGCCGCGACGCGCGGCTCGATGTTCTCGCCGGTCTGGGCCCAGGCGCCGAGCGCGTTCGCGTCGGTCGCCAACCATGGCGCGCGCGCTGTCGATCACCTGTCGTGGAGCGATCGCTGGCTGGCGCGCTTCGCTGGCGCGTCGCCGCTCGCGCTGTCGGCCTTCGACGCGACCCGCGCGGTCGCCGAGCCGACCCTGCGTCCGCTGTCGGTGGGATCGCCCGAGGTCGTCTATGTCCAGCCGCAGCTCACCACCCGTGCGGTGGCCGAGGCGGGTCGCAGCCAGCGCGCTCAGGCTGCGCCGGTCGACACCGGTCCGCGCCCGCGGGTGCAGGTCGCGCCGCCGAGTGGCGCGCTGCGCATCGACGACGACGGCGCGGTGTCCGACGACATCTTTGCCGCGATCGCGGCGGCCTCGGCCTCACCGGCACCGCGCGCGCCGCGTCCGACGGCCTCCACTCCTTCCGCCCCGTCGATGCCCGAGGCCGCTCGCATCGCCGAGCTGACCGCCGAGCTCACGTCGACGCGCGGGATGCAGGCGTCGTCCGCTGCGATGCCGATCGCTGCGCCGACCTCCATGGCGCCGGTCGATCTGCTGCGCGCGTCGGGTCGCACGTCGATCGCCGACCTGGTCTCCATCGCGGTCCCGGCAGCGCCCGATGCCGGCGTGTCGGCGGGCCTGGCGTCGTCGCCGATGGCGCCCGCCCTCGCGAGCCTGATGCCGCTGCCCAACGCGCCGGTGTTCGACCCGCGCGCGCTGCAGGGCGCCGGGCTGTCCGAGGCGTACCTCGGTGGCTTCCTCGCCCGCTCGGCGCTGCCGGTCGGCGTCATCGCGGGGGCGCCCACCGCCTCGGCGTTGATCGCGGCAGGCTCGCCGACGATCGGCACCCACGCGCTGGCGATGGAGGCGTGGACGCGCCGCGATCTCGCCCTCGCGCCGCCGGCCATGCGGCTGGCGTCGTCGGCTCCTGATCGCGAGTTCCTCGCGACCGGCGGCGACGTCGATGTCCCGATGCGCGGTAGCCGTGGCGCCGCCGCGCTGTTCGCGCCGAGCGTCGCGTCGACCACCGCGCCGACCATGACGCCGGTCGCGCCGAGCGCGCGCACCGCATCGCCCGCCGAGCAGCAGGCCGCGATCGCGCGCGCCGCGTCGGTCGTCGGTCCCGTCGCGGACGAGCTCGTCGCGAGCGAGGCCGCGGTGTCGGCGCCGTCGATGCCGTCGGTGTCGACCTCCCCCGAGCGCGCCGTGCTCGAGGCCGAGCTGGTCGCGCTGCGCTCGGCGCTGCTCGCCGGACCCGAAGCGTCGTCGGTGCCGCTCGCGCACGCCGAGCACGCGCCGCTGATGGCGTCGATGGCGACGGTGCCGAGCGCGACCCACGCGCAGATCCCGTCGCTCGGCGGCGCGGTGCAGGGCGCGTCGTCGCCGCTGGCGACCGCGCTGGCGCGCACCGCGATGACCGCCTTCGCGCAGCCCGGCGAGGCGATGATGCCCGCCGCGTCGAGCGAGGCGCCGACGACTCACGCGCCGACCATCGCCGCCGCGGGTGGCCGTCCGGGCAGCGTCGCCGAGGCCGCCCTCGCGTGGTCGATCAGCGAGGAGCGCGCCGCGTCGAACCTCGCGTTCGACTTCGTCAGCCCCGAGATGATCCTCGCGGCCAAGGTCTACGGCCTTCCGCCCGCCGCTGCCGCCGAGGCGATGCGCATCGCGGCTGCGGGTCCGAGCGCGATGTCGTCGCTCGCGACGTCGCTCGATCTCACCTTCCTGCGCGCGTTCCAGTCGTCGCCCGCGGCGACCGCGCCGCGCACCGCCGAGGGACGTCCGCTCGCGGGATCGTCGTCGGCCTCGCCCGGCACGTCGGCGTCGTCGGCGTCGTCGGCCTCGCCGTCGTACGCGGCGATGGCGTCGACCGCGCAGCCGGCGCCGTCGTCGCGTGCCGGCTCCTCGCCCGCCGAGATCGCGGCGGCCGAGCAGACGTCCTACGCCGCGGCGATCGCGGCGTCGGTCGACGAGCGCACCGCGGCGGCGATGGCGCCGTCGAGCGCGCCGTCGCAGATGTTCGCCCCGAGCGAGACCTTCGCGCCCGAGAGCGCTCCTCCGCCGAGCGCCACGCCGACGGCCGCGTCGCCGCGGTTGCCGCGCGGCGCGTTCCTCTGGCCCGCGGGCTCGGTCGCCGCGATGGGCCTGCGCGCGCTGTCGGCCGACGGCTACAGCGGCCTGCCGGTCGTCGCGCTCGAGCTGCTCGCGGCCCAGGCGGTCGCCGAGCTCGGCACGTGGGTGACCGCGTATCCCGGCATGGCAGCGCCAGGCGCGCGCGCGGGTGGCTTCGCGCCCGCCGACGGGTCCGCCGCCGCCGCCGACGGCTTCACCTCCGCCGCCGACGGCTTCGCGCCGACCAGCGCGTTCACGCCCGGGACCCGCGGCCTGCCGTTCGTCACGACTCCTGGCGGCGCGCCGATCGCCGTCGACAGCGCCGGTCGTCCGGTCCTGTCGCCCGCGGCGCGGGCCGCGACCCGCGGCGCGGTGCCTGCGGATGTCGCGGACGATGGCGTCGAGGCTCCCGAGGAGCTCGCCACCGCCGCGACCTGGTTCGCGACCACGGCGGGCGCTCCGGCTCCGATCCGCGCGCAGTTCGAGTCGGTCTACATCGCGCTCGCGCAGTCGGTCGAGGGCCAGTCGCTGTCGCCGTCGGCACGCGCCGCCCGCGCGATGTCGCTCCTGGCGCGCAGCGACGACAGCCAGAAGCTGACCACCCGCGAGCGCGCCCAGGCCGCGTGGTCGATGCTGCCCGGCGCCTACGCCGGCTCCCTCGACGTCGTCGGTCCCGATCGCCGCGATCGCGGCGCCGACGACGCGCCGTCGAGCGACGTCCTGGTCGACAACCGCCCCGGCCTGTCGGGCCTGGCGGCGCGCGCGGGTGCCGCGCTCGGCTCCTTCGTCAACCCGTCGGTCGAGGCGCTCCACGGCCTCGCGCGCTCGAACGAGTCGTCGTCGTCGTCGTCCGCCGCGGTCCGCGCCGAGACGCCGGTCTACGTCGACAACCGCGGCAACGAACGCAGCGACTCGCCGTCGATGACCGCGCCGCGCGCCGGTCGTACGTTCAGCCAGGTCGGCGGCGGTGAGACCGAGATCCCGTCGTGGTTCGAGGCCGCGGCGCGCCGGATGTTCGACGACACCGGCAACTCGGGCGCCAGCAGCGGCGCGATGTCACTCGCGCAGATGGTGCTCGTCACCGCGATGCCTGCGCAGCAGGTCGCGGCCGCGACCAAGACCACGTCCGGAGGTGGCGCGGGTGCCGCGCCGTCCGGGGCCGGTGGCAAGGGTGGGGGTGGTGTCGACAAGCCCGATGTCGATCAGCTTGCCCTCGAGGTGTACCAAGAGGTCATGAAACTCATCGAAGTTGCGCGCGAACGCAGTGGAGATCCTTTCCAATGAGCAGCTCAAATTCCGCGTCCGGCAAGTTGACCATCATCGCCCTCGACAAGCCGGCCGCGCCGGGGAAGGCGAGCCTCGAGGCGCAATACAACCCCAAGGAGATCGGGGTCGACAAGAAGGTGCCCTGGCAGAAGGCGCCGACCTCGACGGGCGATCAGCCCGAGATGCAGTTCACGTCGGCCGAAGGCCGGACGATGTCGTTCGAGATGTTCTTCGACACGTATGAGGAGGGCTCCAACGTCCACACCAAGTACGTCGGCCCGCTGATCGCGCTGGCGATGGTCATGGAGCCGGGCGGCAAGGAAGAGAAGAAGCGCCCGCCGCGCGTGCGCATCCTCTGGGGCAACGGCGCCCTCCCGCAGTTCGACGGCGTGATCGCGTCGGTCGGGACGAAGTACACGATGTTCAAGGCCGACGGCACCCCCGTGCGCGCCACCTGCAATGTCCAGATCACGGAGGCGAGCAGCGCGACCTTCAAGGCGGGAGCCAGCGGTGCTTCCGGTGCCCCCGCCGCCTGATGATCCTGCACCCCAGCGAAGCAAGGTGACTCGTGAGTAACACTTCTACCGCGGTCGACTTCGACGTCTTGATCAAGGGCGAGAAGGTCGCCAACAACGACGTGATGATGATCGTCGTCGAAGACGATCTGAATCAGCCGAGCATGTGCGTCGTCACGCTTCGCAACAAGCTTCATCAGTTCAATGCCAAGTACAAGCCGGGCGACACGATCGAGGTGAAGATGGGTGGCGGCACCCGTCGCAACGCCGAAGGCAGCGGCGACGGCGAGAAGACCACCGTCTTCAAGGGCGAGGTCGTCGGGCTCGAGGCCGCCTACAAGCAGGGCGGCGATCCCAAGCTGTCGGTGCGCGGCTTCAACAAGCTGCACCGCCTGCTGCGCGGCAAGAAGTCGAAGACGTACCAGAAGCAGACCGACCAGGACATCGCCAGCGCGATCGCCGGCCTGCACGGTCTATCGGCGCAGTGCGGCACGACCCCGAAGATCAAGCACGAGCACGTCTACCAGCACAACCAGACCGATCTCGAGTTCCTCCGCACCCGCGCCGCGCGGTGTGGCTTCGCGCTGTGGGTCGAGGACACCAAGATGTTCTTCGACGCGCCCAAGCTCGACGCCGACTCCGGCCTCGAGTTCGTGCTCGAGGCGCAGCCCAAGGGCGGCGCTGGCGACAAGCTGAAGTCGTTCCACGGCCGCATGTCCAACGCGATGGTCGTCAAGAAGGTGACCGTGCGCGGCTGGGACCCGGAGAAGAAGACGGAGATCATCGGCGAGGTCTCGGCCCAGGGCTCCAAGCTCGGCTCGAGCAACGCCGCGGCGTCGCTCAGCGATTTCGGCGAGGTCGTCACCTTCATGAGCGACACGCCGGTGTTCTCGGTCGAGGAGGCCAAGGCGATCGCCAAGTCCAAGCTCGACGAGCTGTCGATGGGCTACCTGACCGCCGAGGCCGAGGCGATGGGCAACAACAAGCTCAAGGCCGGCATCGTCATCAAGATCAAGGTCAACCTCGACGAGGCCACCGACCGCTTCAATGGCAAGTACCTGGTGAGCGGCTGCACCCATCGCTACTCCGCCGACAACAAGGGCACCGAGGGCGGTTACTCGACCTTCCTGCGCCTGGCGCGCGACGCCGAGAAGGGGAGCTGATCGTGCGTTCTGGCGGAGCGAGATCCTGGTCCGTCGATATGACCCTCGCAGGGGTCTATTACGGCATCGTCTGCCAGAACAAGGACGACGAGAAGAAGCTCGGCCGGATCAAGGTCCGCTTCCCGTGGTTCGATCAGGGCGACAAGGACCAGGCCCATTGGGCCCAGCTGTCGACGCCCATGTCGGGCAAGAAGTTCGGCTGGTGGATGATCCCCGACGTCGACGACGTCGTCGCGGTGATGTTCATCGCCGGCGACATCCGTCAGCCGGTGGTGCTCGGCGGGGTGTGGAGCAAGACCGACACCCCGCCCGAGCCGGTCACCGACGGCAAGAACGAGTTCCGCGGCTACAAGAGCCGCTCGGGCCACCGGCTGCTCCTCGACGACAGCTCGAAGCCCAAGGTCACCTTTTGCGACAAGACCGACGCGCTGCAGCTGTCGGTTGGCAACTTCGCCAAGGGTGGCGGCGGGCCCAACGCCCACGAGATGCCGAAGCCTGAGGGTGCGGGTGACAAGGGCGTCGCGCTCGGCTCGATGACCGGCAACCTGAAGATCCTCTGCCCCGACGGCAAGCTCACGATCGAGGGCATCAACGTCGAGGTCTCCGCCGACGACAAGCTCGACATCAACTCCGCGACGACCCTGGATCTCAAGGGCGCGACGGTTACGATCGCCTCGAGCGGCGCCAGCAAGTACGAAGGCGCCACCGCGAACATTGGCTGACCGATGATCAACCCCGACCGCAGCGATTCCGCAAGCTCCCGCAGCGACAAGCTGCGCGGTGTCTACCTGGCCATCGTCGTCGACAACAAGGACGAGCAGTCGCCGTTTCGGGTCAAGGTCAAGTACCCCTGGCTACCCGGCGAGGAGAAGACCTACTGGGCTCGCATCGCGATCCCGATGGCGGGCCCTGATCGCGGCACCTACTTCCTCCCCGAGAAGGAAGATCAGGTCCTGGTCGTGTTCGAGCACGGCGACGTCGAGAAGCCGATCGTGATCGGCAGCCTGTGGAACGAAAAGGATCAGCCGCCCGAGACCAACGCGAACGGCAAGAACGAGATCAAGGTCATCAAGTCCAAGTGCGGACATCGGGTGATCTTCGACGACACCGACGGCGCGGAGAAGGTCACCATCGTCGATCAGACCAAGAAGAACAAGGTCGTCCTCGACACCAAGGAGAAGACCGTCAGCATCGAGTCCAGCAAGGACATCACGATCAAGGCGGGCGCGGGCAACATCGTCCTCCACGGCAAGACCGTGAAGATGACGAGCAAGACCGGCGCGATCAAGGCCGAGGCCACCGGCGTGCTGACGATGGCGACCAGCGGGGCGATCAACGTCAAGGCCGATGCGACGCTGACGATCGGCTCGAAGGTCACGATGCAGATGGCGGGCGCATCCGCGAAGGGCGGGCTCGGCGGCGCGAAGGGCGCAGGCCAGAAGGGCAACGCAGCGAAGGAGCAGGTCAAGGATCAGCCCGCGGCTGGCGGCGGTGGCGGCGGCGGTGGTGGTGCAGGCGCGGGTGGCGGCGGTGCAGGCGCGGGCGGTGGGGGTGCAGGCGCGGGCGGTGGTGGTGCAGGTGCGGGCGGTGGTGCAGGTGCGGGTGCGGGCGGCGGTGGTGCAGGTGCGGGTGGCGGTGGTGCGCCTCCGGGCGGCACGCCAGGGCAGCGCGCGAACGCAAGCTCCGATGCACCGCCTGCGGCGCCTCCGACCGCGGCAGGATCGCCCGCGACGCCGCCTCCGGGCGGCACGCCAGGCGCACGCAATGACGCTGCCCAGGGCGGCGGCGCATCGGCGGGCGGGGGCGCATCGGCGGGCGGGGGCGCATCGGCAGGCGGCGGCGCATCGGCGGGCGGCGGCGCATCGGCAGGTGGCGGCGCATCGGCAGGCGGCTGCGCATCGGCAGGTGGCGGCGCATCGGCAGGCGGCGGCGCATCGGCAGGCGGCGGCGCATCGGCA
>JAYTAJ010000072.1:0-5040 GCA_043737575.1 Myxococcales bacterium
GGCTCCTTCGCGATCGCGCGCGCGACGTTCACCTGCGCCGCGACCCTCGCGCCCGCGCGGGCCGAGCCGTGCCTCAACGTCGGGTTGATCGCCGAGGCCCAGGGCGATCTCGACGGCGCGGTCGCGGCGTACCGCGAGGCGGCGGTGCGCGTGCCGCGGTTTCGTCCCGCCCTCCTCGGCCTCGCCCGGGTGCTGCACTCCCTCGATCGCCGCGACGAGGCGGCCGACGCCTGGCGCGCGGTGCTCGCGATCGATCCCGACGATCCCAGCGCGCTTCACCTGATCGCCGCGCTCGAGGGCGCGGTGGCCGCGGCCCCGCCGCCGGGCTTCGTCGCGCGCACCTTCGACGCCTACGCCGCGCGCTTCGATCAGCACCTGGTCGAGCACCTCGGCTACCGCGGCCCCGAGGTCATGCGGGCCGCGATCGACGCGGCGACGCCGTCCGACGCGCGGTTCGCGCGCGCGCTCGACCTCGGCTGCGGCACGGGCCTCAGCGGCGCGGCGCTGCGCGAGCGCTGCGATCACCTCGCGGGCGTCGATCTGTCGCCGCGCATGCTCGAGGTCGCGGCGCGGCGCGGCGTCTACGATCAGCTCACGGTCGGCGACGTCGTCGCCCACGTCCGCGCGCCGGGCCCACCGCTCGATCTGATCGTCGCGGTCGACGTGCTCGGCTACCTCGGCGATCTGGCGCCGCTGTTCGCCGCGCTCGTCCCCCGACTCGCGCCCGACGGCATCTTCGCCTTCACCGTCGAGCGCGGCGACGGTGCGCACTATCGCCTCGAGGCCTCGGGCCGCTGGTCGCACGGCGCCGCGTACATCGAGGCGCTCGCCGCCGCCCATGGCCTCGCGGTCCGCACCGTCGCCGAAGCGCCGCTGCGCAACGAGCACGGCGGCCCGGCCATCGGCCTGGTCTACGTGCTGGCGGTCACGGCGACGGCGGCGGAAAGTCGCGGGTCAGGATCTCGCGACGACCGCGGATGAAGTAGCCGAGCTGGAGCTGGTACTCGGCGACCTCGGCCGCGGTGTACGGTTTGCGGGTGTCGGCGGCGATGAGCGGCGCGATCTGATCCTGGACCCGCGCCCGCTCGGCCTCGAACCCGAGCGCCTCGGTCTGCGCGAGCAGATCCCAGACCTCGTCGATGTAGCCCTGCTGGCAGGCCGGCGACTCCTTGCACCGGGTCGCGAGCACCGAGTGGATCTGCATCGGCGGGAACTCGCCCGACAGGAACGTCTCGTCCATGCCCCACGGCACCAGCTGCAGCTTGCCGGCGACCGGATCGGCGTACACGAAGTAGTCGTCGCCCGGCAGGCTGTAGGGGAACGCGTCGAACTGACCGATGATGCTCTCCATCGCCCAGAACTTCTGGAAGTGGGTGATGTCGATGAACTGGTTGGCCGCGGCGATCGCCTGATCGGCCGACGGGATCGTGAGCGCCTGGGCCAGGCCGACCAGCAGCGTCCGATCGTCGGGGCCAGCCTCGAGCTCGTAGCCGGCGATCTTGTCGGCGGTGAAGTCGACGTCGGTCGCCTCGAACAGCGAGCCCTTGGGGTTGGCGAACAGGCTGCGCTTCACGGTCTCGACGTTGGCGTAGAGGCCGTAGTCCTCGCCGTTGACGGTCAGCACCGCGTGGTTGGCGCGCGACGCGGTCAGCCCGGCCTCGCGGGCGATGCGATAGCCGAGCCGCTCGTGCATCATCGACGGGTCACTCTTCATGTTGTTGAAGGTGAGATCGGTGAGGCCGTAGAACGTCGCGTCGGGGATGTACTCGTTGACGTTGATGCGCAGCGACGGCTTCTGCGAGAACGGCAAGAACGAGTTCTGGCCCTTCACCCGCACGCCGACCGGTCCGTACTCGCGGCCGGCGAAGACCAGCGTGCCGGGGACGTAGGTGCGCGGGGTGTGCTCGAGGCGGACGACGTCCGCGGGGGCGATCTTCAGCTCGACCCGCGGGATGAGGTCGTAGCCGAGGAAGTCCGCGCTGACCCCGGTGTCCTCCCACGGCACCAGCGGATCGGGGCCGAGGTCGGCGCCCGAGCAGGCGACGATCAGGAGGCCGTTGAGCGCGAGACCAAGCGAGGGAGGCAGGAGGGTGTTCATGGTGCGTCAGGTCCGGCAAAGAGGCCCATGTCGGCGCGGCTGCCATCGCGATCGCGCAGCGCGGGATCGCCGGCATCGACGCAGTGGCTCGCCGCCAGCAGGCGGAAGTCGCGGGTGATCGGGTCGGCGAACTGCGGCGTCACCGCGAGGTTGCCGTCGACGCCGGTCGGATCGGCCATGCCGCTGAAGGTCGCGGGCACGGTGTCGTTCCACCGCCACCGCGGCGGCGCCGCCAGCTCGGCGACCGCGACCGCGACGCCGACGTGGTCGGTGACGATCGAGCTCTCGACCGACAGGCCCGGGACCTGGGTCCAGATCGCGGCGCCGGTGTCGGCGACGTTGGCGTGGGCGACGACGAAGTCGAGGCTGACCTGCGGCGTCGCCGGCGGACACGGGCACACCTGGGTCCACGGATCGGGGGTGCGCAGGTACAGGCCGCCGCCGTTGCCGCTCGAGACGTTGCCGACCAGGAGCGAGTTCGACAGCGCCAGGTTGGTGGCGCGGGTGAAGATGCCACCGCCGCGGCTGGCGCGGTTGCCCTCGACGGTGAGGCGCCGCATCGTGACCGGCTGGAAGTTGTTGTCGAGCGCGATGCCACCCCCCGTGCTCGCCTGGTTGTCCGCGATCCGGACACCATCGAGGACGCCGCCGTTCCACGGCCACAGCGACAGCCGGATGCCGCCACCGGTGCCGGCGCGGTTGCCGCTGATGACGCCGCCGCGGATGATGCTCGAGTCGTTGTCGAGCTCGAGCCCGCCGCCGGTGCCGGCGACGTTGTCCATGATCTGGTTGTCGATGATCTGGCTCGGCAGGTGCGAGCTCTTCAGGCCACCGCCGGCGTCGCCGACCTGGTTGCGCGCGATGAAGTTGCGCTCGACGCGCGCGGTGCTGGTGAACAGCCGCACGCCGCCGCCGTCGTCGCCCGCGGTGTTCGCGGTGATGTCGTTGTCGAGGATCGCGACCTCGCTCATGTGCGCGTAGATGCCGCCGCCTTCCTCGACCGCGACGTTGGCGTCGATGGTGTTGGCGCTGATGGTCGGCGCGTTCATCCACACGTAGATGCCGGCGCCGGTCCAGCCGCCGCGGTTGCCGGTGATGACGTTGGCGTCGATCGTGGCGTCGCTGCTGACGTAGATCGCGCCGCCCTTGACCCGGCCGTCGTTGCCCTCGAAGCGGTTGCCGCGCACGGTGGCGGTGCCCTCGATCAGCGCGGCGCCGCCGCCGTCGTCGGCCGCGTTGCCGATGAAGTCGCTGTCGAGGACCTCGGCGGTCGACTGCGCGAACAGCGCGCCGCCGCCGATCGCGCCGCCCTCGTTGCGCTCGAAGCGCGTGCGCTCGATGGTCACGGTGCAGAACGCGCCGCACACGCCGCCGCCGCCGGTGCTGCGGTTGTCGAGCAGCGCGCTGTCGGTGACCACCAGCTCGCTGTCGGCGCACGAGATGCCACCGCCCGGCGCTGACGCCAGGCCGTGCTGGATCGTGAGGCCGGTGACCATCACGTCGGCGCCATCGGTGATCGTCAGCGCGGTGCCGGCCGCGCCGGCGTCGAGGAACGTGCGGTCGGCGCCGGCGCCGGCGATCTTGATGCGCTTGCCGGCGATCGCGACGCGCTCGGCGTAGGTGCCGGGGCACAGCGCGATCACGCTGCCCGACGGCACCGCCGCGACCGCCTCGGCGACCGTCGCGTACGCGGCGCCGCCGGTGGCGCACACCGCGATCGGCTCGACGTCGTCGAAGTCGTCATCATCGTCGCCGCCGCCGCCCGTGCTGCTGCACGCCGAGGCCACCAGCGCCGCGGCGAAGAGGAAAGGACGGAGATAAGAGAAGGTAGACACGATGACAGAGGTCGATTGCGAGTCTCGTGCCGTGCCCGGCTGCGTCGTCCGGTGGGCGGACCGTCTCAAGCGCCCCGAAACCCACCGACGCGGCGCCGCACGCCTCGGGCGACCCTTCGCACACCGAGCGCACGCGCCTCGGGGATCGACCTGCGGGAGGTGACCGAGAGGTTGAATCGCAGAGGCGGGCGTGTCGTCAGCGCTCGGTGTGGTGTCGCCCCTCTCGGCGTCGCTCGCTCGCGTTCATCGGTAAGGCGAATTGGCTTCGCCAGCCACGTCGCACGGGATCGGGCCGAGCGCGCCAGGTGGCACGGGGCTAGCAATGACGAACCTCCGTGACCGCCCAAGTACAGTCAGAGTCGACCCGCCTGCCCGAGGAGCGCCCGGGGCGCGGTGTCGTCGCTCAGCCGCGTCAGCTGACGATCTTGCTGATCGACGACGACCTCGACGCGGCCGAGCTGGTCCAGGACCTGATCCAGCGCAGCTGGCAGGCCGAGGTCACGATCGCGACCACCGCGGGTGAGGCGCAGCGGCTCATCGAGCGGCAGGGACCCGTTCATGGCGCGCCCTACGATCTGATCGTGCTCGACGTCGGTCTGCCCGACTTCGATGGCATCGAGCTGTGCCGCCGCATCCGGGCGATCCCGAGCCAGAGCCTGGTGCCGGTGGTGATGGTGTCGGGCCACACCAACGAGCAGGACATCGAGGCCGCGCTCGACGTCGGCGCCACCGACTACGTCTGCAAGCCGGTGCGGCCGCGCGAGCTCCTGGCCCGCATCCGGGTGGCGCTGCGCGACAAGACCAGCCGCGAGCGCGAGCGCGAGCACAACCAGGAGCTCGAGAACGTCACCGCCGATCTGAAGCGGACCAACGCCACGCTCGAGCGTCTCACCGCGGTCGATCCGCTCACCCAGCTCCCCAACCGCCGCCAGTTCAACAACGTCTTCGTGCGCGAGTGGCGCCGCGCCGCGCGCATCGGTGGCCCGATCGCGGTGGTGATGGTCGACATCGATCACTTCCACACGTTCAACGAGCGCTACGGTCACCTCGCGGGCGATCAGTGCCTGATCCAGGTGGCGGGCGCGCTGACCTCGGCGGCGCAGCGAC
>JAYTAJ010000073.1:0-11603 GCA_043737575.1 Myxococcales bacterium
ACAACTCGCCGGGCCGGCTGTCGCTCACCACCGACTACGAGGTCAAGGAGTGCGAGCGCGTCAGCCAGAAGGTGAAGGTCACGCTCAAGAGCATCCGCGTCGACAGCGACGGCGGCGATGGCGGCGACGACCTCGAGCTGTACGGCCGGGTCTGGGTCCAGGGCGAGTCGACCGCGACGATGCTCGACAAGGGCACGAGCAACTACGTCGTCATCGGCGAGGGTCAGTCGTGGCCGCAGGGCAACTTCATCAGCGAGGCCGTCATCCAGGTGAAGCCGCAGGGTGGCGAGGCGATCCGGCTGTCGGCCGACCTGTGGGACTACGATCCGGTCTCCGCCAACGACTCGATGGGCCGCGAGACCCTCAGCGCGCCGTTCGAGGTCGGCTGGCGCCGCGACGTCAACGTCATGCTCACCGGGGACAGCGCCCGCGTGATCGTCACGTTCGGCCTCATGCCTATTTGATGCGCGACCGCGCCGTACACCGATCCCAACTGCAGCTGCGAGGTGGTGACGACGTTCATCGGCACCGCGACCGGCGATCGCATCGCCGGGACGTTCGAGACCAAGGTCAGCACCAGCGGCGACACCCAGACCGGCGACTGGCAGGTCACCCGGAGGCCATGATTCACGGCAGGCCGCCGCTCGGCACCGACGGCAGGAGCGGGTTGGTCGGCGTCGACGGGCCCGGTCCCTCGATGTGGAACTCGACGCGGCGGTTGGCGGCGCGGCCCTTCTTGCTGCCGTTGTCCTGGAGCGGCCGCTCCTCGCCGAAGCCGATCGGTACCAGCAGCTGCGCGGTCACGCCGCTGGCGATCAGGAAGTCGACCACCGCCTGGGCGCGGCGTTGCGACAGGTCCTTGTTGTAGTCGTCGTCGCCCTGATTGTCGGTGTGGCCCTCGACCGTGATCTTCTGGATCTCGGTGTGGGCCGCGACCACCGCCGCGACGTTGCGCAGGAGCTTCCACGATCGCTTCTGGATCTCGGCCTTGTTGGTCTTGAAGTAGACCATGTCGAGCAGCTCGATCGACGAGCCGGTGTACACCACGAGCTGCTTGTCCTTGCAGCCGTGGTTCTTGACCGTGCCTGGCTCGTCGGGGCAGTTGTCGAGGCGATCGACCACGGTGTCGCTGTCGCGATCGGTGTCGGGGCAGCCGCCGTTCTCGACCACGCCGAGCTCCATCGGACAGCGATCCATCAGGTCGGTCACGCCGTCCTTGTCGTTGTCCTCGTCGGGGCAGCCGTCGTCGTCCTCGAAGCCGTCGGCGTCCTCGGCGAGATCGGGGCAGCTGTCGGTCGGATCGGACAGGCCGTCGCCGTCGGTGTCGGGCACGGTGTCGGGGCAGCCGTCGTCGTCCTGGAAGCCGTTCTTGCGCTCGGGCTCGGCCGGGCACTGATCGACCGGCACCAGGATCGCGTCGCCGTCGGCGTCGGGCGCGGTGTCGGGACAGCCGTCGGTGTCCTCGAACGCGTTCTTGGTCTCGGGCTCGGTGACGCACTGGTCGTCGCCGTCGAAGATGCCGTCGCCGTCGCGATCGACCACCGCCTCGCGCTCGGTGGTGCGCGGGTCCTGGCCGGCGCCGAACCACACGCCGCCGAGGGCGCGCCAGTCGGGGGTGCCGTAGCCCGACGCCAGCCCGACGCCCGCGGCCGCGAACAGCCGCAGCCCGGGCGTCAGGCCGACGCCAAGGCCGCCGCGCAGCTCGCCGTGGTTGACGTTGTAGCGATCGAGCGGGCTCCTGGCCGCGGTCGCGAACGCGGCCTCGACCATCGCGTCGGCGCGGCCCGCGCGGTAGCCGAGCCCGGCCCGCGCCAGCAGCTCGTCGTCGACGTCGAGCGCGCCCATGTCGGTCTGCTTGCGGACCCGATAGCCGAGGTTGGCGAGCACGCGCAGCGGGCCCGCGGTGTGACCGACCAGCAGCGACGGTGCGATCGTGCCGTCGTGCTCGCCGAAGTAGTCCTCGGCGCCGCTGGTCGGCAAGGTCACCTGCACCGCCAGCGCGAGATCGATCGCGCCGCGCAGCAGCGCGACCTTCGGCGTCACCGCGAGATCGCCGAGGCCGAGGCCCTTCAGATCGCCGTTGCCGCTCATGAGCCCGCCGAGCGACTCCGACTGCGACAGGATGATCGGGGCCGCGAGGCCGAGCTCGAAGCGATCGCTGAGGCCGATCGACGCGACCAGATCGCCGCCGACCCGGCGGTGGACCAGCGCCGCGAGGCGATCGTGATCCTCGCCGAACCGCACCGTGATCGGATCGTCGGCGACGCCGAACCACAGGCCGAGGTCGAGCACCAGGTGGCCGGGCGTGCGCGCCGACTCGGTGCCGAGCACGCCGTCGCGATCCATCGCGAGGCGAAACCGCTCGGCCGAGTACGACGACGATCCGGTGACGGTCTGGGCCGCCGCGGGCGCCGGCGCCGAGCCGATCGCCAGCATCACCGCCACGCTCGCGGCGCCGCGACGACGGCGCAGCGCCGCCGCCATCACCAGCAGCCCGGCCGCGATCGGCAGGCCGCCGCCGTCGCCGCTCGACGAGCAGCCGCCGCCCGCGACCGACAGCTCGTCGCAGTGGGTCGGCGCGGCGTCGTCGCAGATCCAGCCGTCCTCGATCGCGCAGGACTGGTTGCAGCCGTCGAGCGGCGCGGCGTTGCCGTCGTCGCAGGCCTCGGCGCCGACGATCAGCTCGTCGCCGCAGATCGTCGTGCACACGCTCGGCGCGCCGCTGCACTCCCAGCCTGGCTCGATCGCGCACGCCGCCGAGCAGCCGTCGCCCGCGTCGGTGTTGTCGTCGTCGCAGGTCTCCGAGCCCGCGATCTGACCGTCGCCGCAGTTCGGCGTACAGACGCTCGGCTCGTCGGCGCACGACCAACCCATCTCGATCGTGCAGGTCGCCGAGCAGCCGTCGCCCGCGGCGGTGTTGTCGTCGTCGCACGCCTCGGCGCCGACGATCAGGCCGTCGCCGCAGATCTCGTCACAGTCGCTGGGCTGACCCGCGCAGGTCCAGCCGTCCTCGATCGTGCAGGTCGCCGAGCAGCCGTCGCCCGCCACCATGCCGCCGTCGTCGCAGACCTCGATGCCCGCGATCACGCCGTCGCCGCACGCGGTGCTGCACCGGCTCGGGGTGCCTTCGCAGGTCCAGCCCGGCTCGATCGCGCAGGTCGCGCTGCAGCCGTCGCCGCCGATCGCGTCGCCGTCGTCGCAGGTCTCGGCGCCCGCGATCACGCCGTCGCCGCAGGTCGTCACGCACGCGCTCGGGGTGCCGGTGCAGGTGAAGCCCGGCTCGATCGCGCAGGTCGCGCTGCAGCCGTCGCCGCTCATGACGTCGCCGTCATCGCACGCCTCGGCGCCCGCCGGGATGCCGTCGCCGCATCGGGTCATGCACACCGAGGGCGTCGATCCGACGCAGGTCCAGCCGGCTTCGATCGTGCAGACCGCGCTGCAGCCGTCGCCGCCCATCGTGTCGCCGTCGTCGCAGGCCTCGGGGCCGGCGCGGATCCCGTCGCCGCACGTCGTCGTGCACACCGACGGCGTCGCGCCGACACAGGTCCAGCCAACCTCGACCCCGCAGGTCGCGCTGCAACCGTCGCCGCCCATCGTGTCGCCGTCGTCGCAGGTCTCGGCTCCGGCCCGGATGCCGTCGCCGCAGGTCGTCGTGCACACCGACGGCGTGTTGCCGACGCAGACCCAGCCCGGCTCGATCGCGCAGGTCGCGCTGCAGCCGTCGCCGCTCATCGTGTCGCCGTCGTCGCAGGCCTCGACGCCGAGCCGCAGGCCGTCGCCGCAGATCGGCCCGCACACGCTCGGCGTGCCCGCGCAGGTCCAGCCGGTCTCGATCCGACACGTCGACGAGCAGCCGTCGCCGTTGGTGGTGTTGCCGCCGCCCTGATCGCAGGTCTCGGCGCCGGTGCGGATGCCGTCGCCGCACACGGGCGCGCAGGTGCTCGGCGTGCCCGCGCAGGTCCAACCGGTCTCGATCCGACACGTCGACGAGCAGCCGTCGCCGTTCGCGGTGTTGCCGCCGCCCTGATCGCAGGTCTCGGGGCCGGTGATGACGCCGTCGCCGCACACCGCGGTGCACACGCTCGGCGGGCCCGCGGTGCAGGTCCAGCCCGGCTCGACGTCGCAGGTCGACGAGCAGCCGTCGCCGTTGGTGGTGTTGCCGTTCTCGCACGCCTCGCCACCGGTGCGGACGCCGTCGCCGCACACGCCGACGTTCCAGTCGAGCACCGCGGTCTCGAACAGGAGCGCATCGCCCGACGTCGCGTGGTTCCAGTTGGCGGAGGCGAGCCCGGTCGGGACCGTGACGTTGTACGAGGTGACGTCCCACAGCGAGCCGTCGCTGCCCGCGAACTGATCGTTGCCGATCGTGCCGCCGTTGAAGACCAGCGCGCCGTCGACGAAGGGCTGGCCATCGCCGACGATGACGTGGAAGCGTCCCGCGCTGACGATCGGGGCCGCGACGCCGACGAAGGTGTCGCTCACGATCTCGGCGCCCGCGTTGCTGGTGATCGCGCCGTCGCGGATCATCACGCGACGCCGGATCCCCGACGCCGCATTCTGGTAGACGACGACCAGCGCGACGCCGTCGGTGTCGGCGCCCGAGGTCGCCGACGGCAGACCCGCGATCGTGTACACGCCGTTGCCGGTCACGCGCGCGGTGACGTCGGCGCGGAACGTGGTGTTGGGGGTCGCCAGGGGCCAGCTGGTATCGCCCGCGGTGGCCAGCGCCACGCCGGTCACCGCGACCGAGTTGATGGTCGCGGAGGTGTCGGTCCCGCCCGCGATGGCCCAGTACAAGAGCGCGCGCTGGACCGTCGCGCCGACCGGGATCCCCGTGATCGTGATCGCCGCGGACGCGTTGATCACGCTATCGCCGCGACCGGTGTAGCTCGCGCCCTCGGCGACGACGCCGCCGCCGCGCAGGGTGTCGTCGAAGCGCGCGACGAACGAGCCGACGATCACCGCTTGCTCGTCCTCGCCGAGCTCGGTGTCGTCGTCGGTACCGCACGCCGCGGTGACCGCGGACAAGGCTATGAAGACAAGGCTAGCGCCAAGGGATCCCCGCATCTCCCCATCATCGCGCGCCGCTGCGCGCGGTTTCAAGAATCTCGCGCGTGAGATACGCTGCCGCGGGTGACGGTGTTCCTGGTCCGGCATGCTCACGCCGTCGACGAAAGACGCGATCTCCCCGGCCGCGATCTACCCGACCACGCGCGCCACCTGTCCGCGGTCGGCCGCGACGCCGCGCGGGCGCTCGGGCTGCGGCTGCGCTGGCACGACTGCACGCCGACCGCGCTGTGGACCAGCCCGCTCACGCGCGCGGTGATGACCGCCGAGCTGGTCGCCGCGGCGATCGAGTGGACCGGATCGATCGAGACCGTCACCGCCCTCGCGCCCGACGGCGCCGCGCGCGATGTCATCGCCGCACTCACCGCGCTCGATCCCGACAGCGTCGTCCTGATGTTCGGTCACGAGCCGAGCATCTCGGCGCTCGGCGCGCGGCTCACCGGCGACGCCAACTTCGCCGCGCTCGCCAAGGCGCAAGCGGTCCGCATCGACGGTCGCGTCGCGCGCTGGCGCTTCGCCCACGACGATCACGCGCCGGTACCGTGAACGACTTTACCGACGGTGCGTAGCGTCGTACGCGGCACCGATGTGCGACATCAGATTCGCGCGATCGTTCGTCGCTCACTTGTCGCGCGCTGCTACATTCGTCGGCGATGGAGATCAACTACAAGCACGAGCTGCCGGTCGTCGATGCTCGCGCGCGCCTCGAAGTCCTGGGCGAGTACCTCCACAGCCGTCACGGCATCAAGGTGACCTGGGAGGGCGACCGCGCGCGCTTCGCCGGCAAGTACCTGGTCGTGAAGATCGACGGCGAGATGCGCGTCGAGGGCGACAAGGTGCTGTTCAAGGGCGAGGACCCCGGCTTCCTGTGGCGCCGCAAGGCGACCGCGTACATCGAGGAGAAGCTGCGCAAGTACCTCGACCCGCGGATGATGCTCGCCGACCTGCCACGCGCGAAGTAACTCTGGCCCACGACCTCCTTCGGAGTCGTGGGCGCCGGATCTACTCGCAGCAGCGCCGCTTGCGCCGCCGCACCAGCAGCACCGCGCACGCCAACGCCACCGCCGCGGTCGGCACCGCGCCCGTCGAGGCATCGCAGCACCCGGCCGGCGGCGAGCTCTGCTCGGGCGCGTCGATGCCGGCGTCGACCGGCTGGCGCACGCCGAACATGTCGCGGATCGCCGGCCACTCGAGCGCCGCGCACTGATCGTGCTGCGCGGTGCCGGCCGGGCACGCCAGCGGCCCGGTCATCTCGACGAAGCGGAACACCTTCGACCAGCCGGCGCCGTCGAGGGAGCGGCCCAGCGAGAACTGATCCGGCTCCCAGTTGGCGCCGCACGCGAACAGCTCGTCGCCGCGATCGCCCAGGCACGCGGCCTGGGGCGGATCCGCCAGCGGCTGGAACGTCGCGCCGCCATCGATCGAGCGATGGACGCCGCCCATGATCGTCGCGACCATCACCGCGCCGTCGGCGCGCGCCACCACGTTGCGGACCGTGTCGGTAGTGGTGAGGACCAGCGTGAACGTCACGCCGCCGTCGATCGATCGGTACAGCTTGTCGCCCGCCGGCTTCTCCGATCGCACCGAGCGCACGAACACGAGGTCGGGGTTGGTCGGCGACACCGCGTCGACCAGGAGCAGCGGGCTATCGCCGAGGTCGAACCCGGTGATCGGCAGCGGCTCCCACGGGGTGGCGCTGGCGTCGACGGTGCGGCGCAGGTGGACGGTCGGCGCGATGGTGCCGCCGTCGTCGCCGAGCTGGGTCACCTGGTAGCCGGTGGCGTAGACCCGCGCCGGGTCGGACTTCGCGACCGCGAGGCTCTTCCACCAGATCTGCAGCGACAGGTTGCCGGTCGGCGTGAAGTGGCGCGCGCCGTCGGTCGAGCGGTAGATCTCGTTGGGCCGCGCCGACTCGGCGGTCGCGACCCAGACGTCGCCGTTGGCGCCGACGTCGATCGCGTCGATCCACACGTTGTCGATGTAGCCGGGGTCGCTCGGCTGTTGCTCGGCGGTCGCGGTCGCGAACGAGCAACCGCCGTCGCGGCTGACCCGCAGGCCGCGGAACGTCGTCGCGTAGATCGTGCCGTCGGCGCCGATGCGGTACTTCGGATCGAAGGTGCCCTCGTAGCCGATGTTCTTCTCGCACACCCACGCGAAGCGCTGATCGTCGTGGCTGATCAGCAGGCCGAAGGTGGTGGCGAGGTAGATGTCGTCGGTGTTGCCGGGGCGGAAGCTGACCGACACCGAGGTCGGAAAGCGGCCGTTGCCGCCGGCCGGGGTCACGCTCAGCGCGACGGCGATCGGGATCGCGATCGCGACCAGCGAGCCGAGGACGACGCGGGTGCGCACCGCGGCAGCCTACCACCAGCCGAGTTGGGCGAGGCCGACCATCACCGCGCAGCCCAGCGCGCCGGCGGCGACGTCGTCGAGCACCACGCCGGCGCCGCCCGGGACCCGCTGATCGATCCACCGGACCGGCGGTGGCTTGACGATGTCGAGGACGCGGAACACGACGAAGCCGACGCCGAGCGCGAGCCACGAACCGCGATCGATCGCCGCGACCGTCAGCAGGTAGCCGGCGACCTCGTCGATCACGATGCGGCCCGAGTCGTGGGAGCCCCAGGCGCGATCGGCGGCGCCCGCGGCCCAGATGCCGATGACGGTGACCGCGATCACCAGGCCGACGAAGCTCCACGGCCCCAGATCGCGGGCCAGCCACGCGATCGGCACCGCCACCGCGGTCCCGCAGGTCCCGGGGGCGATCGGCGAGTAGCCCGCGCCGCCCGCGGTCGCGATCACGCGGGCAACGACCGAGCTCGCGGATGCCATCGCGCGACGCTAACGCAAATCCACTCCCCTTGGCGGGCTCCGCGGCTGGTGCTACTTCCTGGCTCGGTGGATCGCCTATTCGTGCTGTTGCCCGCGCTCGTCGTGATCACCACGGGGCTGATCGCGCTGGCGATCTACTCGGCCAAGGTGCTGGCGGGGCGCCCGCCCGAGGTCGCCAACCTCAAGACCAACGAGGTCTTCGGGCTGTTCTGGTCGCGCTACGCGTACTGGGCGGTGCGGCCCCTCGAGCGCGCGATGATCGCGGCCGGGATGTCGCCGAACTTCGTCACGTTCCTGTCGTTCCTCGCGTGCGTCGGCACCGGCGTCGCGGTCGGGTTCGGTCAGCTCGCGACCGGATGCTGGCTGTTCTTCCTCGGCGGCGCCCTCGACATGCTCGACGGTCGGCTGGCGCGCGCGCTCGGCCGCCAGACCGAGGCCGGCGCGCTGTTCGACTCGGTCGCCGATCGCTGGGCCGAGCTCGCCGCGTTCGTCGGCTACGCGTGGTTCCTGCGCGACACGCCGTGGCTCTTGGCCGCGGTCGGCTGCAGCGCCGGCTCGATGATGGTGAGCTACACCCGGGCCCGCTGCGAAGGCCTCGGCTTGAAGCTGCGCGGTGGCGCGATGCAGCGCGCCGAGCGGATGACCTTGGTCTCGGGCGGCACGCTGGTCGCGGCGGTGTTCGCGACCGATCCGGCCCGCGGCCACTGGGTGGTGCCGACGGTCGGCGGCGTGCTCGCGCTGTGCGGCGCGCTGTCGACGATCACCGCGCTGCGGCGCTGGCTCGACGGCTACCGCGCGCTGCAGCTGCGCGAGGCCGCGACGCCGAGCACGTCGCAGCCGATGGTCGCCGCGGTCGAGACCGACGCCGCCGAGTCCCGGTCGCCGTCGCCGTCGGTCGCGTGATGCGCATCGCGACCTGGAACGTCAACTCGATCCGCGCCCGCGCACCCAAGCTGCGGGCCTGGCTCGCCGAGGCGCAGCCCGACGTCTTGCTGATGCAGGAGACCAAGGTCGAGGACCCCGGCTTTCCCGGCGAGCTGTTCGAGGCGCTCGGCTACCAGGTCGCCTTCCACGGCCAGAAGTCCTACAACGGCGTCGCGATCGCCGCGAAGACCGCGCTCACCGACGTCGTCATCGGGCTCGGCGAGCCCGAGCTGGCCGATCAGTCGCGCCTGATCGCCGCGACCGTCGACGGCGTCCGCGTGCTCTCGATCTACGTGCCCAACGGCCAGAGCGTCGGCTCGGACAAGTACGCCTACAAGCTGGCGTGGTTCGCGGCGCTGCGGCGCTGGCTCGATCGCCACGATCGCGCGGTGCCGCTGGTGCTCGGCGGCGACTGGAACGTCGCGCCCGCCGATCTCGACGTCTACGATCCGAAGAAGTGGGCGGGCAAGGTGCTGTGCAGCGAGCCCGAGCGCGACGGGCTGCGCGCGCTGTGCGGGTGGGGCCTCGAGGACGCGTTCCGTCGGCTCCACCCCGAGACCCGCGCGTACTCGTGGTGGGATTACCGCGGCGCGTGGTTCTGGAAAGATCAGGGCCTGCGGATCGATCACTTCTTGATCGATCCGACGATCGCGGCGCGGCTGGTCGAGTGCGCGATCGATCGCGACGCTCGCAAGGGTCAAGACGCGTCGGACCACGCGCCCGTCGTCATGACCCTGCGCTGATCGCAACTCCGCCGCGCGCGCGGTGTCTCGGGAATGCCAGCCGCCGGGGCTGGGTTCCCCAGATCACCTGCCGTCGTCATGCGTGAGGACCGAACATGAAGAAGCGCGCCGCCTCTGTGAGCCTGTGGTCGATCATCGAATCGCTCCAGCGTCGCCTCGAGCGGCAGGGCGTGTCCCGCGACGTCATCGACGCCGCGGTCGTGAACGCGCTGGCGAGAGCGATGGCCCACGCGTGAACCCGGCAATCAGTCGCTGATCGCGGTCGCGATGTGGCGGCCGAGGCCGCCGACGAAGCGCGCGACCGAGGGCGGCAACAGCTGGTGCGCCGCGGTCTCGCCGTCGCGATCGTGGAGCAGCCGCCAGCCGTGGACGGCGAGGTGGGCGGGCAGGGCGGCGGGGTCCCATCCGAACTTGAACGGCTCGCCGATCCGCGCGACCACCGTCAGCATCGCGCGTGACGCGAGGTCGGGGCGATCGAGCTTGTCGCGCAGGACGTAGTTGAAGCACAGGCGGGTGCCGCTGCCGCCGAGCGTGCGCGCCATCGCCAGCGTCGCGTCGATGGTCGGCGCGGTCAGGTACATCGTCACGCCTTCCCAGATCACGAAGGTCGGCGCCGCGCGATCGAGGCCGTGACGCGCCAGCGCGGCCGGCAGCTCGGCCAGCGGCTCGGCCTCGAAGTCCCACGCGACGTAGGTCGCCTGGTGCGGCGCGCGCAGCTCGGCGAGCACCGCGCGCTTGCGCGCCTGGGTCGCGGGATGATCGACCTCGAAGACCCGGACCGCGACGAGCTCGGGCAGCCGCGCGGCGCGGCAGTCGTAGCCGGCGCCGAGGATCACCACCTGCGGCGCGCGCGGTGTGGCGGCCGCGAAGAACGCCCGCAGCTCGTCGTCGATCACCCGAGTCCGCACCTGCATGTAGCCGGCCCAGTGGACCAGCGGCGGGAGCCGCGCGAGCACGCGCTGGCCGCGCGCCGTCGCCGCGATCGCCGCGAGCCGCTCGGCCCAGGCGCCGCCGAACCGCGCGCCGAACCGATCGTCGACGAGCTGGGCGGCGCCGAGGATCGCGCCGAGGCCGCGCCATCCCGCAACCCACGCCGCGGTGCTGCTGGCGCGATCGCGCCTCATGCCCGCGGCGCCTGGTGGGTGGCGACCCAGGCGTTGACCTTGCGCCACTCGTCCTGGAAGAACCGCACGCGGGCGTCGTGCTCGCTCGGGATCGCGGAGGCCGCGACCCGCCAGAACTTCACCTTCACCACCGCGCGGTACAGGCCGCCCGCGACGAAGTCGGCGAGCCGCACCGTGCGCTCGTAGCCGGTGTGGGCGCAGAACACGACGTCGGCGTGGGGCACGCTGTCGAGCAGCGCGAACATGCCGCCGAAGCGCAGCGGCAAGACGTGGGTCAGCTCCTCGGCGATCGCGGCGATCGACGGATCCTTGTCGCGCATGCGCGCGATCAGCTGGGCGCGGCGCTCCTCGGAGAAGCGGGTGCCCTCGGGGAAGATCATGATCGACTCGCGGGGGTGGAGGTCGCCGGTGATCGCGCGCACCGCCGCCAGCTCGCGGGTCGGATCGCTCGACGACCGCCGCACGAACGCGGTCGGGAAGGTGTGGCCGATGACGTCGACGATCGGGACGTAGAGCAGCTCGTGCTTCAAGACGATGCGCAGCCGCACGCCGTGCTCGGAGGTGACCAGCGAGATCGGCAGGATCGTGTCGTTGATGCTGACGTGGCGCATCACCAGGATCGTCGGGCCGTCGCGCAAGACACCGTTGCCCTCGACGTCGTAGGTGATGGCGTAGATGCGGGCCATGACGCGCGCGTTCCACGCCGCCCACACCGACTCGGCCCACAGGCCCCAGCGGTTGTAGCGGCGCCACGCCACGCCGAAGCCGCACCCGATCCAGATCGTGTAGAGCAGGCAGATGCCCCAGACGTGGCCGAACAGGATCGTGCCGATCATCACGTGGAAGCGGCACCACAGGAGCGGGCGGCGCTTGACCAGATCGATGACGAGCAGGATCGGCAGGACGATCGGGACCA
>JAYTAJ010000074.1:0-5026 GCA_043737575.1 Myxococcales bacterium
AGATCGCTCTTGGGCAGGAAGTCGGTGGCGCCGGCCGCGACCAGCGCCGCGCCGACGTCCTCGTCCTGACCGGCGACGCACAGGATCGGCGTCATGATCCCGGCGGCGCGGATGCGCGCGATCACGTCGAAGCCGTTCTCGGTCGGCAGGAAGTGATCGAGCACGATGCAGTCGTAGCGGTGCTCGATGATCCGCGCGATCACGTCGTGACCGTCGGGCAGCTCGTCGATGATCGTGGCGATGCCGGCGGCGCCGAGGTAGCGCCGGAGCGTCACCCGATCGATCTCGTCGTCGTCGATGACGAGGATCTTCGATAGCGACAGCTCTTCAGTGATGTGGTTCATGGGAGCTCGACCAAGTTCCAGTACTGGTTCATCGCGGTCATCAGCGCGACGAACGCGACGAAGGTGACGGGCTTCAGCAGGTAGCCGGCGACGTTCAGCCGGTACGCCTCGATCCGATCGCGGTCGTCGTTGGACGTCGTCAACATCACGACCGGCGTCATGCTCAGCGCCGGATCGGCGCGCAGCTCGGTCAGCATCTCGATGCCGCTCATCCGCGGCATGTTGACGTCGAGCAAGACGACCCGGCGCTCGGCCGGTAGCTGGGTCCCGCGCAGCATCGCGAGGCCCTCGATCCCATCGCTCGCGGTCCACACCGGGTTGGTGATGTGGCCGCGCTCGAACGCCCGCTTGACGTTCATCACGTCGACGACGTCGTCGTCGACCAGGAGGATGTTGGTGACGCGTGGCTCGGTCATGGCCGCACGCTCCGCGCGAGCGCGGTTGCTGGAGTGGTCGTCGCCGTCGCCGTCGCCGCCCGGCTCGGGATCGGCGTCGGCTTCGTGGTGGTCGGGCTCACCATCGGTCCGGTCGAGGTGGCCGCGTTGTTGGTGCCCCAGGTGAAGAACATCGTCGTGCCCTCGCCGACCGCCGACTCGATCCAGACCCGGCCGCCCTGGGCCTCGACCAGCTTGCGCACCACCGACAGGCCGATGCCTGCGCCCTCGACCTCGTCGCGCGACGCCAGCCGCTGGAAGATCTCGAACACCCGATCGTGGTAGGTCGGCGCGATCCCGCAGCCATCGTCCTTGACCCAGTAGCGCAGCTCGCCGTCGATGACGCCGCAGCCGACCTCGATCGTCCCGCCGCCCGGCACGCCGTGCTTGATCGCGTTCGACAGCAGGTTGAGCCACACCTGCTGCATCGGCGCCGGCTCGGTCTGCAGGGTCGGCCACGGCCCGTCGGCCGCGGCGATGCGGATCGCGACCGGGGCCTCGAGCAGGTCCTTGGTGTCGGCGACCAGCTGGCGGACGTTGACCGAGCAGACCTGACCGCGGCGCTTGCCGGCGCGGGCGTAGGCGAGGATGCCGTCGATCAGCGACTCCATGCGATCGACCCGGTTGCGCATCAGCCGCAGGTGCTCGCGCACCTCGTCGGTGATCTTGCCTGCCAGATCATCCTCGATCCAGGTCGCCAGGCTCGAGATGCCGCGCAGCGGCGCCTTGAGATCGTGGGACGCGACGTAGGCGAACTGATCGAGATCGCGGTTGGATCGCGACAGCGCGTCGTTGGTGGTGGCGAGCGCGTCGTTGGCCGAGGCCAGCGCGATCACGCCGCGGGTCATCTCGCGGCGCTGCTCCTCGAGCTCCCGGACCTGGCGGCTGACGATCTCGAAGGCGTGGACGCGCTCACGGTTGCGGCGCCGCTGCGCGAGCAGGCCGACGATCAACGCCAGCGCGGTGACGGTGCAGCCGACGATGATGACGGTGGAGGCGAACTTGCGGAGGCGGCCCTGCCGCGTCCGCGCCGCCTCGGCGCTGTAGGTCTCGGTCGTGTGGATCGCGGCGACGATCTCTCTCTCGCGCGCCATCTGATCGTGGCTCGGCGCGATCTGACTGACCGCCTCCGCGGTGCGGCCGGCCTGGTGCAGCGCCACCGCGGTCGCGAGATCGGTGCGGACCGCGGTCATCAGCCCGCGCAGCTCCATGACCGCCTGCTCGTGGCGGCCGCGGCGCTCTTGATCGAGCCGCGCGAAGGCGGGCTCGATCCCAGCGATGCCCGCGTGGTACGGCGCGAGGCGCTCGACGTCGCCGGCCAGGAGATAAGCGCGCGCGCCGTTCTCCGCCTCGAGCGCGTGGACCATCACATCGCGCGCCGCGCCGCGCACCGCGAGAAACTGCGTGCGCTGGCGATCGGCGACGCCGACCGAGCGGATCGCCGCGACGGCCACCGAGGTGACCAGCGCGACTGCGAGGATCCCTGCGACCAGGAGCAGCGTCTGCCACTCCAGGCGCCCGGTCTTGTTACTGAGTGCAGATGCAGCCACGGAACTCCAGGAACCGGTGCCATTACACGGCCCGTGCCGCGCGACAAGTGAGCGATCACAGCTACCTACAGCTCCTGCGGCGATGCGCCGCTCGTGCGAGTTCGCCCGGTGTGTCATCTGCGCACGATCGGTCGGTGCCAGTACGCGCGCGGAGTTGGGCACATCGATTTCCTTGATCGGGAGCAGGCCCATGCACGGTCCGCTCGCAGGACGTGATCCTCGAGATGCTCATGGCCGAAGCCACACGCTGGTGCTCGCCGAGTACCAGCGGTTCAGCCGACACAGTTCAGAGCTGAACCGAGGCGATCACGCCTCGGCGGGGGCGTCTTCGAGGCGGCGGTACAGGGAGCGGCGATCGATGCCGAGGACGCGGGCGGCCTGGGTCTTGTTGCCGCCGCAGGCGTCGAGGACGCGGCGGACGTAGCGCCGCTCCATCTCCGACAGCGTGACCAGCTCGGTCGGATCGTCCGAGCCGATCTCGAGGCGGGTGCTCTGGTGCTCGCGGATCTTCGCGGGCAGATCGTCGAGCTGGATCTCCGACAGCCGCGACAGTGCGACCGCGCGCTCGATGCAGTTCTCGAGCTCGCGGACGTTGCCGGGCCAGTCGTAGTCGAGCAGCTTGCGCGCGGCGTCGGCCGAGATGCCGTTGATGTTCTTGCCCGTGCGCTCGGCGAGGCGACGCAGGAAGTGATGCGCGAGCAAGAGCACGTCGCCGCCGCGGGCGCGCAGCGGCGGCACGTCGATCATCACGACGTTGACGCGGTAGTAGAGGTCCTGGCGGAAGCGACCCTCCTCGACCTCGGTCTCGAGATCGCGGTTGGTCGCGCACACCACGCGGGCGGTGAACGGCTGCTCGTCGTCGCCGCCGACCGGCCGCACCGTGCGCTGCTGCAGCACGCGCAACAGCTTGACCTGCATGTCGATCGGCATCTCGCCGATCTCGTCGAGGAAGATGGTGCCGCTGCCGGCCTGCACGAACAGGCCGGGCCGATCGCGGCGGGCGTCGGTGAACGCGCCCTTGACGTGACCGAACAGCTCGCTCTCGAGCAGGTTGGCCGGCACCGCGCCGCAGTTGAACGCGACGAACGGCTCGTCGCGGCGCGGCCCGAGGCGGTGAACCGCCTGGGCGACCAGCTCCTTGCCGGTGCCGCTCTCGCCGGTGATGAGCACGGTCGCGTCGCCGTCGGCGATGCGCACGATCATCTCGGACACCGCGCGGACCGGGCCGCTCTCGCCGACGATGCCGTCGATCGAGCGGGTCGCGTCGAGGGCGCGGCGCAGGCGGCGCAGCTCGCCGCGCAGGCGGTGGTGCTCGACCGCGCGGCTGACCGCGGCGATCACCGCGTCGGCGGTGAGCGGCTTGGTGACGAAGTCCCACGCGCCCGCGCGCAGCGCGCCGACCGCGGTCGAGACGTCGGCCTGACCAGTGGTGACGATGACGGGCACGTCGGCGTGGTGCTCGCGGATCCGCGTACACAGCTCGATGCCCGACAGCCCCGCCATGTGGACGTCGGTGATGACGACGTCGTAGTCGTCCTCGCCGAGCATGGTCAGCGCGGTGTCACCGCGATCGACCACCTTCGCCTCGTGGCCGCGTCGCACCAACAGGTCGCGCAGCAGCTCGCCTTCATCCATGTCGTCTTCGACGACCAGTACCTTGGGTTTCATCGCTGCCTGTCTTTCGGGAGAATTATTGCATAGGGCATCCGCCGGGGACCGACGAGCACCGGGGGATGCTCGTCGGCCCGACCGGCGTACGCTTCACCGATGCGCGACGGGGGAATCGCTCGATCGGTTACTGGTTGCTAGCGACGGTGATCTTGAACGCGCGCGCGACCGCGCGGCTCCCGCCGCCCTCGGACCTGACCTCGTGCCTCCCAACGCCCATCGACCCAGACGTGACCGCGACCGCGCTGCTCCCAACGACCGTTGACCCAGTTGTGATCGGAGCGCTCGCGCTGGTGGTAGCCGTCGTACCAGACCCAGCGACCACTGTTGTGGCCCCAGTGGCCATCGATCCAGACGTGACCGGCGCGATGCACGACGACCTGACGACGCGGCGGCGGCGGGTTGTCCTCGACGATGATCACGCCGGGCGTGCGAACGTAGCCACGTCCCGTCACGGTGCAGCCGCCGAGCACGGCGGCGCCAGCCAGCAAGAGGGCGGGGAAGTAGCGAGACGGCTTAGTCCACATGCGGGGCGACCATTGCAGCGTCCGTGCCTGAGCGCTGGCGCCGCAAGTACACGTTTTGTCATCGCCACACCGAGCGATGGCGCACACCGGGGTGAGCGCGCACGCCACGGGTGTGCTCCACGACGCCTGCATTGGTCCGACGATCAGAAGGCAAGCGGGAGGTTGACCTTGGTCTCCGCCTCGGCCTTGGGGAAGGTCGCGGCGCCGAACGCCTGCTCGATGCAGGCATCGGCCTTGGTGATCCCGGTCGACTCCTTGATCACGACGTTCTTCGCGGTGCCATCGCCGCGGATCGTGAAGCGCACGACCGCGCGCTTGCCCTGGGTCGCGGCCCGATCGACGCAGCGCTCGAGCTGCGCGCGCGCCTGCTTGATCCCGTCCTCCACCGCGGCGGCGCCGAGCCCACCGCCGACCGTGGCTCCGGCGCCCGGGCCGGTGTTGCCGCCGCTGGGCGCGACCTCGTCCTTGCCCGCGAACGCGATCGACAGCTGGTAGCTCACCGC
>JAYTAJ010000075.1:0-5021 GCA_043737575.1 Myxococcales bacterium
CTCGGCGGCGCGGGCGCCGACCTCGATCATCCGCTCGACCACCCGCGCGGCGACGCCGCCGACGGTGCCGCGCCAGCCCGCGTGGGCCGCGCCGCACACCCGCGCGATCGGATCGGCGAACACGATCGGCACGCAGTCGGCGGCGAAGGCGCCGAGGACGGGGCCGGGCCGATCGCAGACCAGGCCGTCGAACTCGGCGGGCTCGGGCTGCGGCTCGCCGACCCGCCACACCGCGGTGCCGTGCACGTGCTTCATCGCCTGCAGCGCGGCGGGATCGTAGCCGGCCGCGGCGGCGACGAGGGCGCGGTTGTCCTCGACCAGCGCGGGATCGTCGCCCCAGGCCTTGCCGAGGTTGAGCGACGCGCGGGCGCCGAGCGACACGCCACCGGTGCGCTCGGGGAAGCCATGGACGAACACGTCGTCGGGGATCAGCGGCGAGCGGAGGATGCGGAGCACGCCGGGTTCTACCACCCGAGGCCGACCTCGAACGACGCGAAGGGCTGCACCTCGCTGCGCGGCAAGACCAGCTGCGGCGCGCCCTGGATGTACGCGGCGCCGATGGTGAACGTCGCGATCGCGTCGACGCGCCCCGCGATCGGGCGGGTCCATTGCCCCGACAGCGATGCCTCGGGGCCGGCCGCCGACGCGCGGGTGACGTCGGGATCGCCGAACTGCAGGCCGAGCTGATCGGAGGCGACCGCGAGCTCGGCGAAGCCGAGGCCGGCGCGCAGGCCGAGGCGTCCGCCGCCCGGGGTCGCGAGGCGCACGACCTCGGCGAGGGTGCGGAAGTGCGCCATCTCGGCGCCGTCGTGGTTGTGCCAGACCTGGGCGCCGGTGCCGCAGCTCTCGACGCCGAGGCCGCGCCAGATCCGGACCTCGGCGCACACCGTCGGCATGTCGGCGCGATCGGTCGACGCGCCGCCGACACGGAGGTTGAAGCGATACGGCGGATCGCGGGTGACGGGCGGTGGATCCGGATCGCCGTCGGTCGGCTCGGCGCCGCCGCGATCGGCGTGGGCGACGCCGCTGGCGCTGCCGAGCAAGATCACGATCGCGAGGACGCGCACCGACCGAGCGTACCGGAGGCACATGGAAACGCCAGGTCGGTGGTATCGTCGCCGCCATGATCCCGTACCAGGAGCTCGCCGCCGCCCTCGAGCAGTGGCGCGTCCGCACCGGCCTCCCGACCCACGCCGCGATGCCGGTCGCCGCGCCGCGCCCGGTCGTCGCCGCGACGCCGCCGCCGCCGACTCCGATGGCGCCGATCGCGGTCGCGCCGCCCGCTCGGGTCACGCCGCCCGCGCCGCCGCCCGGACGCTCGACGATGTACGGCGTGCCGCCGCCGCCTGCGGTGGTCGCCGCCGCCGCGCGCCCGCCGACCAACCTCCCCGTCGACGAGCTCGATGCCGAGGTCCTCGACGAGGATCACGTCTACGACAACGAGGGCAACGACTTCGCGGTGTCGTTCTCGGGACCGCCCGCCGCCGCGAGCGGCAGCATCGGTCACGACGGCGACGGCAGCACGCTGGCCGCGGTCACCGCGCCGGTCCCCGCCCTCGACGATCCGTTCGACAGCGAGACCGCCGCGGTCCGCGCCGACGTGTGGCCCGAGGTCGCCGAGGCCCGCGAGTGGCCGGCCGAGCAGACCAACGCGACCGCGTACGGCTGGGGCCAGGGCCTGCGCCCGGTCGAGCCCGGGCCCGACGACGACGAGGGCGGCTCGACGGTGGTCGGCAGCACCAAGCCGCGGACCTGATGGCGCGCGCGTGGCGGCGCACCGCCGCCCTGTTCTCGCTGGCGCCGGTCGAGATCGCCGACGCCGATCCGGGGCCGGGCCGCGTCCGCGTGCGGGTCGAGGCCGCGGCGATCGATCCCTGGGACGCGACCGCGATCGGCCGGGTGCCGGGCGTCGCCGCGGTCGGGCTGGTCACCGCGGTCGGCCCCGCCGCCGACGAGTGGCTCGGCCTCCGCGTGCTGGTGCCGACCCACGCGCCGTGCGGCGAGTGCGAGCGCTGCCGCCGCGGCGGCGTGGTGCTGTGCGCCGACGGCGCGCGGCTCGGCGCGAACGGGCCGGGCGCCCTCGCGACCACCGTCACCGCGAGCGCGCGCTGGCTGGTGCGGCTCGAGGGCGCGCTGGCCCTGCCCGGCCCCGCCGCCGCGGCGCTCGGCGGCGACATCGCGCTGGCGTACGCGCTCTACGCCCGCGCTGGCGTCGGGCCGCGCGATCCGGCGATCGTCCTCGGCAGCGGACCGCGCGCGCGTCTGGTCGCCGAGCTGCTGCACGTCAAGGGCGTGACGCCGATCGTCGCGACCCACGACGCCGCGGTGATCGCCGCGCTCGGCGATCGCGCCCGCGTCACCGCGCTGCACACCGCGGCGATCGAGGACGCGGCGGCGGCCTACGGCGTGCGACCGCGCCGCGTGATCGTCACCGACGGCGCGCTGCTCGACACCGCGCTGCGCATCGCCGGGCCGCGGGCGACGGTGGTGGTCGCCGCCGATCTGCTGCCCGCGCTGTCGCCGCTCACCCCGCTCGAGCTCGCGCTGTGCCAGGAGGTCGTGATCGCGGGCGTCGCGGGCTGTCATCCCGATCTGGTGCCCGAGCTGGTCGCGCTCGCGGTGCGCGGCGATCTCGCGCTGGCCGACGTCACCGAGGTCGTGACCGTCGACGAGCTGCCCGCGCGCCTCGCCGAGCGCGCCGAGACCCGGCCCGCGACGACGCTGGTCGCGACCCTGTGATCGCGCGACGCGGTGATCGCGATCAGGTCGAGAGCACGACGACGATCGCCGCGATCACCAGCACCGCGACGCCGATCGCGATGAACACCAGCTTGCGGCCGCTCTTCATCTCGCCGACCAGATCGCGCTCCGACACCGACGAGCCGGCGTGGCCGCCGTCGCTGAACACCGGCATCTGCGAGGTGTGGCCGGTCTTCAAGCTGTAGCGCTCGGCGTCGGAGCTGGTGATCGTGCCGTCGTCGCTGTAGCGCTCCTCCATCGGCAGCGAGTCGGCCTTGTCCTGGCCCGAGCCGTCCTTGGCGCGCGCGGCCTCCTCGGCCGCAGCGACGTCGAGGTCGCCCTTCTTGAACCACATCGTCTCGCGGAACTGGCCCTTCTTCTTGCTGCGATTCTCCTGCTTGTTCTTGCCGCCGGGGTTGCCCTTGGTCGTCGAGCGGCCCGCGGGCGGCACCGAGGCCTTGGCGGGCGCGCGCGGCGTGGCGGCGGGCGGCGGGACGGTCGCGGGGGCCGCGGCGACGGGCACGGCGGTGATCGCGGGTGAGGCGATCGCAGGCGCGGCGATCGCCGTCGGTGCGACCGTCGGCGGCGCCCACGGCGAAGCGGGCTGCGGCACGAACATCGGCGCGGCGACCGGCTCGGGTGCGGAGACCGGAGCGGCCACGGCCACGGGCTCGTACGCCGGGGCCGCATACGCGGGCGGCGCATACGCAGGCGCAGGCGGCGAATACGCGGGCGCGGGCGGCGCATACGCAGGCGGCGAATACGCGGGCGCGGGCGGATCGAACACCGGCGGGGGCGGCGCCTGCACCACCGCGGCCGGTTCGTCGAACATCGCGGCCTCGCGCAGCGCCTCGGCGGGAATCTGCACGTCCATCTGCCGCGTCTTCAGGTCGGTCTCGGGCGCCTGTCCACCCGGGATCGGACCGAGCCCGACCATCGTCGCCGCCATCTCCTTGGGCTTACCGACGCGGCCGAACGGCTGGGTCGTCCCCGGGCCGGCCTCGATCAGGTTGCCGCCCTTGTGCATCTTCTCGATGTCGTCGAGGAACTGCTTGAGCGTCAAGTAGCGCTTGGCCGGGTTGCGCTCCATCGCGCGGCCGACCAGCGAGTCGATCTCGGGCGCGAGCGGCACCTTGGTCGACGGCGGCTGCACGTTGCCGGTGAGCTGCGCGGCGTGGATCGCCTGGGCGTCGCCGACGAACGGCGCCGATCCGGTGAGCGCGGCGTAGTAGATCGCGCCGAGGCTGTACGTCGCCGAGCGCTGATCGATGGGCTTGCCCTCGATCGCCTCCGGCGACACGAAGCCGGGCACGCCCTGGACCCGCGGCCCGGGGACCGGCAGCGGAAAGTTGATGACCTTCACCCCGTCGGGGCCGATCAGGATGTTCTTCGGCGCGAGATCGCGATGGACCACGCCGACCTTGGCGGCCTCGACCAGCGCGCCACCGACCGCGAGCGCGATCTCGCCCGCGCGATCCGACTGCAGCATCCCGGCGTCGAGCGCCGCGTCGAGCGGCACCGCGTTCTCGATCCACTCGGTCGCGACCCACATGCGATCGGCGGTCTTGCCCGACGCGATCACCCTGGCGACCGCGGGGCTCGCGACCCGCTCCAGCAGCTTCAGCTCGCGCTCGATGCGCTGGCCGATCGTCGCCTGCGCGGTCAGCGCCGGATCGATCAGCTTCACCGCGACCGTGTGGCCGTCCTGGCGATCGATCGCCTTGTGGACGTCGCCCGTCGTGCCGCCGCCGACCCGCTCGCCCAGCTCGAAGCGTCCCCCGACCAGATGGGTGTCATCGGGCCCGATCGTCGCCGCCGAGGCGGACGCGGGTGCGGCCACCGAGATCAGGCGGCCAGCATCGACGGTACAGAAGTTCGCGTCGTCGCCGTACTTCGTTCCGCACTTGGGACAGACTTTCATGGTCCAGACCTATCTTGCAACGTTGCGGATCCTAGGGACATCCTCCTGCGAAAGCAACCCGGAGCCACCATGCGCCTCGTTACCCTCGCGTTCGCGTCTGCCGAGGAATTCCTCGCCGCCTACCATCCTGCCGACGGCGGCAACCTCTCCACTCGCACGCGCACCGACGGCACGATCGGCGAGCCGGTCCTCGTCGAGGTCTCGTTCCCGGGGCTGCCGAATCGCGCGCTGGTGCGCGCCGACGTCACCGGCATCGCGTTCGAGCACGGCCTGCGCTTCACGATCGACGCCGCCGATCACACGACCCGCGACT
Organism: Myxococcales bacterium; assembly: GCA_043737575.1. Taxonomy (GTDB): domain Bacteria; phylum Myxococcota_A; class Polyangia; order Haliangiales; family Haliangiaceae; genus UBA2376. Next base: position 4,974 of record JAYTAJ010000075.1, read on the forward strand.
TTCTCCTGGGCATCGCGCGCGGCGAGATCCGGGTCGACGCGACCACCC
>JAYTAJ010000076.1:0-2154 GCA_043737575.1 Myxococcales bacterium
TGCCGGGGGTGGAGGTGTGTCGGCGGCTGCGCGCGGCGCGGCCGGGCATGCCGATCTTGATGCTGACGGCGCGCGGCAGCGAGGACGACAAGGTGCGCGGGTTGGGCGAGGGCGCGGACGACTACGTCACCAAGCCGTTCTCGGCGCGCGAGCTGTTGGCGCGGGTGCGGGCGCTGGGGCGGCGAGCGCCGGCCGAGGTGGTCGAGCACGTCGACGTCGACGGCGCGCAGGTAGATCTGGCGCGGCTCACGGTGAAGCGCGCCGACGTGACGACGGCGCTGACGCCGCGCGAGGCCGGGTTGATCCGCTGGCTGCATCGCCAGCGCGGTCGGGTGGTGTCGCGCGCCGAGATCCTCGAGCAGGTGTTCGGGCAGCGCGGCGATCTGCAGACCCGCGCGGTCGACATGGCGATCGTGGTGCTGCGCAAGAAGCTCGAGCGCGATCCGGCGCGGCCGACGATCATCGTGTCGGTCAAGGGCGCGGGCTACGCGTGGGGCGTGGACGGGCCATGACCGGCGCGCGCACGGCGATCGTCGGGGTGCTGGTGGCGGGATCGATCGCGGCGGTGTTGATCGGCTGGTACCGCGCGGGCATGCGCGAGGTCGCGCGCGAGCAGGAGGCGCTGGTCGAGGGCGCGCGCCGCGACGTGGCGGCTCGCGCGGCGGAGCACGCGGACGCGCTGGCGGCGCAGCTCGAGGCGCTGCGGGTCGCCGAGTCGGCGCGGCCGTACTTCCACTACCAGAACCTGTTCCACGATCCGGCCGGCGCGAGCGAAGGCCTCGCGGTGGTGCCGTCGCCGCTGGCGTCGGGCACGGCGGCGCCGCTGATCGCGGTGCACTTCCAGATCGACGAGCGAGGCGCGGTGACGTCGCCGAGCGTCAACGACGTGGTGCCCGAGGCGGTGCAGAGTCGCTCGCCGGATCGCAGCGGCCTCGCGCGCGTCGCCGAGGCGCGGGTCGCGCTGGCCGAGGCCGCGGTCGGCGGTGAGGTCGCGGTCGACGCGGGGCCGCGGGTCGCGACCGCGGAGCGGACGCCGCCGCAGCGCGCGGCGCGACGGCCGGTGCGCGCGCCGATCCTCGAGCAGCGCCAGGCGCCGGTGGAGAACGAGCCGCAGGTGCAGACGATCGTCCTCGAGCCCGACGTCTATACGCAGAACGCGCACTCGAATCAGATCTTCATGCAGACCCGCGCGGGACGGGCCCAGGTGCCGCAGACCAATCCGACGTTGCCGCCGCCGCAGGGGACGCGCGATCAGCAGCAGCAAGCGAACCCGCCGCCGCAGCAAGCGAGCTCGCCGCAACAGGCGATGCGCGCGCCGCAGCAGCAAGCGAATGCGCCGCAACAAGCGACGCGCGCGCCGCAGCAAGCGCAGGTGCAGACGCAGGCCCCGCTCGCCACGCCCGCGACCACGCCGACGCAGACGCAGACGCCGCCGCGGGCCGCGACACCCGCGGTCACGCCGACGCCAACGCCACAGCCTCCGCCAACGCCTGCGCCGCGCCGCGTCCGCCGCACGCCGCCACCGCCGCCCGAGCCTGTGCCGCCCGTGATCGTGACGGTCGCGCCGCTCACCTGGCACACGATCCCGATCGCGGGCGAGCCGACCCTGGTCGCGGTCCGCCGCGTCGTCACGCCCGACGGTGCCCGTACCCAGGGCCTCACCGTCGGCGCGCCCCAGCTGGCCGAGTGGCTCGACGAGCGCGGCGACGCGACCGCGCGCCTCGGCGTCGATCCGCGCGGCGCGGCGGTCGGCATCGGCGGCGGCCCGTGGACGATCACCGTCGACGATCGCGCCGACGTCGACTACGCGCTGGCGAGCGGCGCGGTCCTGCGCGACGGCTTCCTCGTGCAGTTCGTGCCGATCGCCGCCCTCGCCGCGCTGTGCGGCGTGCTGGTCGTGCTGGTCACCGCGCGCGCCGAACGCCTCGCGCTGCAGCGCGCGCGCTTCGCCGCCGCCGCCGCCCACGAGCTGCGCACGCCGCTCGCCGGCATCCAGCTCTACGGCGACATGCTCGGCGAGCAGCTCGGCGATCCGACCAAGCAGCGCGACTACGCTCATCGCATCGCGGTCGAGGCCGCGCGCCTCGGCCGCGTCGTCACCAACGTCCTCGGCGTGTCGCAGCTCGAGCGCGGCGGGCTCACCGTCCGCACCGA
>JAYTAJ010000077.1:0-2154 GCA_043737575.1 Myxococcales bacterium
GGATCGACGTGGGCGCCGCCGAGGCTGTCGCGCAGCATCAGCCCGGCGTAGCCGCGCGCGAGCTTCGAGAACGTCAGCCCGCTGTACGCGTTCACCACCATCACCGCGTAGCGCGCGCCCGCGGCTCGCGCCGCCGCGCGATCGACATCGACCAGCTCGGTGGCGCCATCGGGCCACGGCGCGCTCTGGAGATCGCCCGCGCTCGCGGCGATGCGGGTGCCGTCCTGGCCCTTCCACTGCAGCTGGTAGTAGGAGCAGACCTCGAGGTACTGCCACGCGGCGTCGTAGAAGCCGACCGACAGATCGATGTCGGTCCGGCCCGCGCCCTTCTCGGGCTCGCACCAGTGGAGGAACAGCCGCACCGCCTTGCTGTCGGGGATGGGCAAGCGGGTGCCGCGCGTCAGCGCGACCGCGCCGCGGCTGGCGGTGCGCTCGTTGAACGGCACCATCACGTCGCGCAGCCCGCGATCGAGGATCGCGTCGCCGAAGCCCGGCTTCGCGGCGAAGCGGCGCAGCAGCTCGGCGTCGACGGCGCGACGGCTCGGCGCGATCGCGTCGGCGGGCAGCACGGTGCGGCGATCGGGGAACGACACGCCGGTCGCCTGCGGCCCCTTCGGCCAGAACATCCGGACCGCCGCGCGGGCGCGGCGGGTCGGCAGCAGCGCGCGCAAGGTCGCGAGGACCGGCGTCGACAACCGCGGCGCGACGCCGATGAACGCGGCGGTGACGGCCGCGATCGCCGCGGGATCCTGGCCCGCGACGCGCAACGTGTGATCGAGGCGGCGGCCGAGCTCGCCCGGCCGCGTCGCCAGCACCGCGCTCATCGTCACCGCGTCACCCGCGGCGGCGGCGCGCTCGACCCGCGCGGCGAAGGTCTCGAACCGCGGCGCGGGCGTGCCGTCGGGTGCGTGTTGACGCACGATCGCGAACCCGCGAGCGACGTTGGGGTAGCGACGCGCGTACTCGTGCGGATGCAAGAACTCGCCGACCCAGACCCAGTACGAGCGGTGGCGCAGCAGATCTTCGACGAGCGCGTCGGGATCGAAGCCGTCGAGCAGCGCGAGCAGCGCGCGCCGCATCGGCCGCCGCAGCGTCGCGACGGCGAAGCGCCGCACCTTGCTCGGCCGGCCCTTGCCGTCGATGACGCGCCAGCGAAGCTCGGCCTGGAGCGACGGGTCGGCGCCCGACGCCACCGCGATCAGCCGCAGCACGTCGGTCGCGGTGCGCAGGTGGCGCCGCGCGATCGGCAGCACCGCTGCGGGATCGCCGTCGCGAAACAGCGTGCCGAACACGATCGCGACGTTCTCCTTCACCGGGATGATCGCGGGCAGCGCGGCGAGGATGCGCATGCCGACGTCGCGGACGATCGCGACCAGATCGTCGCGATCGGCGGGCGACATCGCCTGACGCCGCGCACACAGATTGCCGACCAGCGCGTCGACCGCACCGTCGAGATCGTCGCCGAGATCGATCCGCTTGAAGCGCACGGTCGGCGCGACTGGCACCGCGACCGGCGGTGCGCGGAAGAACGGCGAGCTGCGATCGACGTGACGCTCGCACACCGGGCACGCGCTGTAGTTGCTGCCGTCGAAGCAGGCGTCGCACACCACGTGCCCGCACGGCGACAGCACGTGGGTCGTGCCAGTCGCGCGGCACCACAGGCACGGCTGGCCCTCGTCCTGGAGGAAGTGGACCAGCAGCCGCTGCCAGCGCAGCGCGGTGGTGTCGGTGGGCACGCCGTCGGGGAACTGACGGAACAGCGGCTCGAGCGTGCGGTTGGTGCCGAGCGACGCCGCGAGCACCTCGCGCGCCCACGCCGACCAGGTCGTGAGGTCGTCGATCGCGAGCTGACCGAGCCGCGCCCGCAGCCGACTCGACAGGACGAAGCCCAGCGCCGCCAGCTCGAGCTCCGCCGCGTCGACCAGGTGCGCGGGTGCGGGCGCGCCGCGCGGCTCGACGAACACCAGCCCCTGACGGCGCAGCAACACTTCGCGAGCGGTGGCGACCATCGTCCTCTCCCGAAAAGGACACAGGCGGCCGGCACGACCGTCCGCCTGCGAAGTGAAGGAAATCGCCCGAGCTGGTTTGACGGCCCCGAAGGGCGTAGAAGGAAGCCCGGACTGAGCCTTCGCCGCCGAGCGTAGCCCGAGCGTC
>JAYTAJ010000078.1:0-5011 GCA_043737575.1 Myxococcales bacterium
CGGAGCACCAGCGGCTCGGTCTTCGCGGTCACCACCAGCTCGAGTGGACCCGCGACACCGGCGGCGGCGCTCGCCGCGATCTGATAGCGCCGCGGCAACAGCCCCGACAGCTCGAACGCGCCGTTCTCATCGGTGACGATCCGGCGCGGCGGCGCGGTGTCGATGCGCACGGTGGCACCCGCGACCGCCTCGTCGTCGGGGCCGAGCACGATCCCCTCGAGGCTCAGCGTGCCCGCCGGATCTGGAAGCTCGAGGCCGTCCTGGATCCGCCGCGCGACGAGCGGCGACGGCGTGTCGCCGTCACCGATGTCCGTCGACGCCGATCGCGCGGCGGACGCGCGCGCCCGCGACTGCCACGGACGGACGATCACGCCGAGCACCACGATCGTGATCAACGCGAGCACACCATACGGCCACAGCCGGTTCGCCTTCATGCGCAACCGAATTGCAACGCGCGCACCACCGGGCTCGCACCGCAACGCCGCGAACTACCGACGACCAGCGCGACGCCGCGTGTTCCGCTTGTTCCGCCGGTGTTCCGGCGATCAGTGCCGCGGCTTGGCCATGCGAACGCCGGTCGCGGTCGGCGTCGTCGGCTCCACGTCGCGTAGCACCACCACGGCATCGAAGCCCTCGAGCAGCGCGCAGTAGCGGAGCGCGCGGGCGGGCCCAGGGTAGACCGCGCCGAAGTCGCGCACGCGGCGCGGTATCGCGAGCCAGTCGCGCACCACCTTCGGCAGATCCTTGACGCGCACGTACACCGCGCGTGCGTCGCCCGCACCCTGCGCGATCGCGCCCTCGATGGTCCCGGGCAGCGCCGGCAGCAGCTTCCTCGGCAACACGCCCTCCGCCGCGTCGGCGTCCCACGCGCGCGTGCTGCCGCTGCCGGCAAAAACACCGACGACGCAGTAGCGATCACCGAGGATGTGCCGGAGCGCGGCCCCAGCCGCGGGAAACCCGTCCGCCGGTACGCCCTGCACGTGCTGGTTGTGCGCGAGGTACATCACCAAGCGCGCGGGGTCGAGCGCGGCGCTCTCGGCCGCCAGCTCGGCCATACCGAGCTCGCGCTGTTCCTTGCGCCAGAGCTCGACGTCCTCGGCGCCGCGCAGCCGATGCTGGAGCGCGAGCGCGACGAACGCCGCGCGTTGGGTGATCACGTCCGCGCCACGACCACGGCGCGCCGCGACGTGCTCGAGCGCGGCGTACACGCGCGCGCGCGTCTCGGGCGCGAGAGCGGCGAACGCCTTGCCGCGATCCGCGCGCAGCGGCCGGATGAGCTCGACGATCGCGTCGTCGAGGCCGGCTGCGTCGCGGTGCGTGATCAGATAGTCGACCGCGGCCTCGGAGAACTGCACGTCGCAGCCGAGCACGCGTACCCGCCGGGTAGGGTTCGCTTGGTTGTGGGCGCGCAGCTGGGCCAGGAAGGCGAGGAACTCCTCGGTGTCCCAGGTCCAGAAGCCGATCTTCGAGACCGCGAGCCGGACGTCGATATCGCCGCCCATGACGTAGTCGTCGAGCGGGATGGTCTCGGCGGTGCCGGCCTCGAGGACGACCGCCGACAGCCGATCGGCCTGCGCGGCGGCCAGTACCAGCTCGGCTCGCACCGCTAGGTACGCGCGACTGCCGTGATCGGGCTCTCCGATGCCGATGACGCGCACCGCGCGCGGAATGGCGGCGAGCAGCGTGGCCGCGGTGCCGGCGGGGATGCGGTACGCCGCGGTGAGCGGCGCGTCCGCCACCGCCCGAGCGTGCGTGGTGACGGTGACGGTCCCGATCGCGTCACCGGCGTCGACGGTCCCCGGCGTGGAGATCACGTGCTCGGCGTCGATGGAGACCAGGTAGCGGTCGGGTGGCAGACAGGCGGCGAACCGACCCTGCCCGTCGACCGGTACGGCGTGGATCGTCATCGGCGCTCGCCACGGAAAGAGATAGACGGGCCGGCCATCGGTCGGTCCGTCGACGACTCCCTCGATCTTTCGGCACGGTGTGTCGTCGAGCACCACCCCCGCCGGCGCCGGAAGCTCGACGGTCGCCCGCGCCGTCGCGGATGCAGAGGTCCGGGTCACGAGGTACGCACCGGCCGGCTGTTTCGCCATGGCCGCGCTCACGTCCACGGTCGGTCCCTCGTCGACGACGCGGCCGGTGGCGGCGCTGCGGATCACAACGAACGGCGGCGCCGGGGTCGACGCAGGAACGGGGGCCGGCGGCGGAGCGCTCGGAGCACGCCGCGCCGGGTGGCCGCAGCCGACCATCACCAGCGACAGCAACAACGTGGTTCGGGTAATGGTCATTGCGACACGCTCGTCAGCCGCACGTATCATGCGCAGCCTCACTGACACCGGTGGGCTTGGTGGTGGGGCAGTTTTCCGACGGCGGCCACCCTCCCTCTACGCGCACGAGATCCTGGTGGGTCAGCACCCGGATGGGCTGACGCGTGAGTCGCAGTGGCTTGAGCTGTACCTTCTTCATTCGCCGACTCCATCTTGTACGAGTTGCACGACGGGCACCTTGCCCAGGCGCGAGCGAAAGACCTCACCGTCGTCGCCGACGATGGCGAGGACATGGTCCGATTCGAATGCGAGCGCGACCGTCATCATGCTGCCGACCTCGATCGCGCCGATCGTGCCACGCCGCACGTCCACGACGAAGACGTCAGCGCCGGCCGCGAACGCGACCAGCCCGCGCGACGGCGATCGGGCCGTGACCTTGATCGCCGCGTCGAACCTGACCAGGGTGTCGACCGCGCCGGCGTGGATCCAGAGCGATTGGCCGTCGACGACCGCGACCCACACGTCGCGCGCGGTCGGCTCCAGGCGCGACAGCGTCTTGCCGTCCGGGGCGCGATGCTCGACCACGTCGCGACCATCGACGGTCCGCAGCACCGAGCCCGCGCGATCGACGACGAGCATCTCGCCATCGATCGCATGAATGGAGATCGCACGATCGGTGAGCTGCAACGAACGGTGCTCCACGGTGCGATCGGCGAGCACGCGCGAGAACGTCACCCGTCCGTCGACCGACGCCGACGCGACCAGGCCATCCCGCCCCAGCGCCAGGCGCGTGGCGCTCGCTGCGTGGTTCGCGATCGCCAACGGAGCTGGCCCCAGGCGATCGTCGCCGAGCCAGACCGAGCCGTCCTCGGCGGAGAAGGCGATCCGCTCGCCGTCGGCGTCGATCCAGCGGATCGGAGACGGTTGCCGGATCAGCGTGCGGGTCTTGCGATCGACGGGATCGGTGCAGAGGACCTGACCGTCCCAGCCGGCGGTGCACAGCTCGCGGCCCCACCACACGGCGCCGAAGGCCCGGGCGTCGTGGTGATGGAGCTCGAGGATCTCGCCGGTGGCGGCCACGACCGCGCCGGCCCCGCCGGCGCTGCACTCGAAGCCGAGGAGCGCGTGATCAGGCGAAGGTGCGAGGTGCGACGCGTAGCAGGGGATCTGCGCGAGCAGCGACGGCCGCTCGTCCTCGAGCGACCAGACCCGGACCTCCGATGCGCTGACCGTGACCGCGCGGCGCTCCGATCGCGTCACGAAGATCCAGTTCATCGATTCGGGCCGCGCGATGAGCTCCCACTGACGCCCTGTGCGGGTGTCGACGACCGCCGCGGAGCCATCGCGAAATCCCCAGGCGACGAGCCGGCCGACGGCGGCGACCGCGGTGGGGTCGGCAAACAGCGCAGGGCCGCGCACCGAGGGCGCGTTCCCGGGCAACGCGTACCAGGTCTCGCCATCGTGGGAAACTCCGGCGACGACGCCGTCGCCGCTGATCGCGAGCGCATCGGCGAGGCGGTCGAGCGTGGTCTCGCCGGCGGGCGTGATCCGGCGGACCCGCCGGCCGGCGCCTTGGACGACGACGGAGTCACCGTCGGCGGCGAAGTCGTAGCGGCCTTTGAAGTGCTGGCAGGCGCCGGCTGCCGCGGCCCGGCCGGACCGCAGGCGCACGAGCTCACCGCGGGTCGTGCACGCCACGATCGCGCCGGTCGCCAGCGTGGTCGCCGCGATCACGCCGGCGCGCACCAGCACCAGCGCATCTGGTGTCAGTCGATACAAGCCGCCATTGGCAATGACGTGGTCATCGACACCATCACTCAGAAATGCGGTGATCGGCAGTGGTCCGCCCCAGCGCCGCACGGCGCCGCCGCGGCGGATCGTCACGCCGTCGCGATCGCGCTTGAGGTACGTCCAACCGGTGCCGTATGGCGCGATCGGGGTCGGCTCCATGATCTCGCGATCGAGCTGCGTGAGCGCGCCGGTCTCGAGGTCGAGCTCGAGCAGACGGTTGTCGCCGGTGCGCAGCGCGACCCGGCGTTGATCGGTGTGCAGCACGGCGTCCTGGAAAGCAGACGGCGCGCCGGTGGCGATGTGGGTGGCGATCGGCCGCGCAAGGGCGCGCGCCAGCAGGACGGAGTTCTCCGGCGTCGGCGGTAGCTGCTTCGCGATCAGCAAGGCCTTCGTCGGGTCCCGCGCCAGGAGCTCGCGAACCTGCGCGGCCCGGGCGGTATCGCGCTCGCGCTCGGCGGTGCGGCGCTCGGCGGCTTCACGCCTCTCGGCGTCACGGCTCGCCGCCAGCGCGCCCTCGGCGCGATCGCGTTCGGATTGGACACGAACGAAGGCGACCGCGGCCACGGTCGCGAACGCCACCAGGAGCAGCACGGTCACGATCGCCGCGCGCTTGCGTCGCCGCACCCAGTGCGCGATCAGGGCCGGTGCTGAATAGGTGCGTCCCAGGATGCGCGCACCCGCCGTGAAGGCGCGGAGATCGGTGGCCAACCCGCCGGCGTTGTCGTAGCGCTGCGCGGGGCGCGGCGCGCAGCACTTGACCACGATCGCGATCAGATCGGCGTCGACGTTGCGGCGGCGCAGCGCGGTGCCGAGGTCGTACTCCTCGGCGGGCGACTTGAGCGCGCCCGTGCACATCTGGTAGAGCATGGCGCCGATCGCGTAGACATCGGCACGCTCGTCGACCTGCTCGCCGCGGGCCTGCTCGGGAGCCATGTACGCCGGAGTGCCGA
>JAYTAJ010000079.1:0-2153 GCA_043737575.1 Myxococcales bacterium
GGCGCGGCTGGCACGCCGAGTGCTTTATCGATCGCCATGACCAAGCCCATCGCCACCGCGTTCACCACGATCGACTCCTCCGCCCTCGACGTCGTCACCGGAGGCGCGACCGGCCGCGCCGATCGCGACGAGCGCATCCTCGAGAAGCTGGCGTCGCTCACCAGCGCGCTCGGCGATCTGGCCGCGGGTCCGCAGAACCAGAAGGGCAACGATCCGATGGCGGCGCTGATGCCGATCTTGATGATGAAGATGATGAAGCCCGGCGGCGCCACCGGCGGCGGTGTCCTGTGACCCGCGGTCGACGAGCTGCGGTGGTCGCACCCACGACGACGCCGCGAGGTCCGCGAACCGACGCGGCGCGATCGCTGGCACGCACGATGCTCTGCATGAGTCAGCAGCCTGAGTCCGCGAACCCCTCCATCTCTCTCCCCGATCCAAAGGACGTGTCATGTCGAAGCAGCCCCGCCCCACCTTCACCGCGATCGAGCCGCCCGCGCTCGCCACCGTCTCCGGCGGCCGCCGCTCGGCGTCGTCGAGCTCGACCAACGACGATCGCATCATGGACTCGCTCAACAGCCTCGAGAACACCATCCGCGACCTCGGCCGCAACCAGAACAACCAGCCCGACGCGATGAGCCAGATGATGCCGATCCTCGCAATGTCGATGATGCAGCAGCCCGCCGCCGCGGCGCCGCCGCCGCCGCAGGTGATCTGCGTCGGACGTCGCCGTCGTTGCTGATCGCGCCGCCGCTCCTCTCTGTCGTCCTCGGAGGTCGCGATGAGCGCTCGAATTCCCGCCACCTCCTGGTTCCGCTCGCACCTCCCGCCTCCCCTCCGGCGCCGTCGATCTCCTCGACTCGCGCGCCGCGCCCGGCCGGTCCTCGCTTCGAGATCACCGCCGGCCCCGACACCACGACGCGCGCCCTACCGCAAGGTCACGATGACCTTCGCGGGCGAGGACGCGCTGACCACGCTCGAGGGCAACGACGTGCCCGACGTCCACGGCGCGGTCGATGGCTACGTCGACGCGCGGCTGGCGATCGGCGCCCGCTACTGACGGGCGCGCTTGCGGCGCACGCCGACGCCGCGATCGTCGAGCCACGCCAGCAAGTTGTCGATGGCGTCAGTGGCGCGCAGCCGCGGCTTGCCGCCGCGACCGATCCGATCGGAGTCGAGGTAGTGGACGCGATCGTCGGGGCCGACCACCGCGACGATGAAGTCCCAGCCGAGCCGCTTCGACTCCGCGACCATCCGCTTCCACTCGGTCGCGGCGAGGCTCGACGGCAGCGCCGCGCGCTTCACCTGGACGCCGAGCTGGCGGGCGGCGCGAGTGGCGAGCAGATCGAACGCGCCGCGCGACGCCCGCGACTGGTAGACCAGATCGAAGCCGAGCCGCGCCAGATCCTCGGCGACCACGCGCTCGGCGGCGTCGCCGAGCATCGTCATCGGCACCGCGGCGCCGGTCGGGCCGCGCCACGCCAGCCACCGCGCGAACAGCGGATCGCCGACGCGGTAGAGGTCACCGTCGCGCACGATGGTGTCGCCGAGCCGCCCGATGTACGTCGCGGTCGCGCCGGTCGCTGCGCCGATCGAGGTCGCGAGCTCGCCGAGGCGGCGCGGCTGGGCCAGGGCGGTGAGCGTGACCGCCAGCGACGCCGAGCGCCCGACCAGCCGCTGGTACTCGGCGACGAAGTACAGCGCGAGCCGCCCGGTGCTGGTGAACAACAGATCGCTGACCGCCTGCTTGAGCGCGGTCTCGTCGAGCCGGCCCGGCTGCGCGACCAAGGTCTCGCCGAGGAGCTGCAGGTAGAACGGGTGGCCGCCAACCAGCTCGACCGCGCGCCGCGCCAGCGCGGGCGGGATGCGACGCTCGGCGGGCGCGTTGTCGACCAGCAGCGCCACCGCGTCGGCGTCGGCGAACGGCCCGACCTCCATGACGTCGAAGTGCTGGAAGAACGGCGACCGCTCCGACGTCACCAGCTCGAGCAGCATCGTCCGCTCCGATCCGGAGATGACGTAGCCGACCCGACGGTGGCGCTGCCACACCGCGCGCAAGAGCGGCATCAGGTCGGCCTTGCCGCGACCGCCGCCGCCGACCCCGGCCAGCTCCTGGAACTCGTCGATCGCGATCACGATCCGGACGTCGAGCGCGT
>JAYTAJ010000080.1:0-2152 GCA_043737575.1 Myxococcales bacterium
CTCCTCGGCCATCGTCCGCAGCGACGGCTTCTCCGACTTGCAGACGTTGCACCACGACGCCCAGAAGTTGAGGACGACGACCTTGCCGCGGTAGTCGGACAGCTTCACGACCTTGCCGTCGTGGGTCTGGACCTCGAAGTCGGGCGCGGCCCGCGGCAGGTTGCCGAGCGTCGGGTTGGTCGGCGACGCGCGCAGGCTGTCGCACGCGGCCTTGACCTCGCGCGCCGCAGCGCGCGGCGTCATCCACGCGATCATGACGGCGAGGCCGGCGACCACGACGAGCGCGCCCGTGATCGCGAGCACCTTGCGGACATCGACCAGATAGGACCCCTGCGGATCCGGAGGACCCTGCGGATCCGGAGGACCCTGCCGATCCGGAGGACCCTGCCGATCTGGAGGACCCGGCGCGCGTGCGTGCATGGCCGCTATCCTAGCAGGAAGTCCTCGCACCGCTCGACTCGCTTGTGTGGCTACCCTCGCCAGCATCGAGAGGCTACACTCGCCGTGATGTCCAACGCCGCGCCGGGTGCGGTCGCCGAGTCGGTGAGAGTGCCGCCGCTGGAGCTGCTACCGCGAAGTGGCATCGGGGTGGCCGGCTGCGATCTCGTCATCGCGCCGCCCGGCAATCCGGCGATCCGCCTCGACGCGCGCCTGCTCGATCGGGTCGAGCTGATCGGTCGGTCGCCGGTCAGCGCCGCGGTCACGTCGGGCGCCGCGGTGGTCGGCGCCGCGCTCGGCGCGCTGTCGATCTTGCCGGGCTCGATCTTCACCTGCGCCGGGCTGGGCTACCTCGCCTTCGAGCGGTTCTCCGAGGCGCGGCGCCGCGCGCGCAGTCGCGATCTCTTGCTCGCGCTCGGCGATCTCGAGGTCGCGCTCCACGTCGCCGATGGTCCCGAGGCGGCGAAGCGCATCGCCGATCGCCTCGCGCCGTACACCCGGTCGGCGCCGATCGGGCGACCCGAGGTCTACGAGGACGCCAAGCGCCGGCTGTCGGCCGGGCTCGCGGGCGACGGTGGCCGCGCCGCGCGCAAGGAGATCGATCGCGCGCTCGCGGTCGGCGCCGACACCGTCCATGTCACCGGCGGCTTCCTGCAGGTCGGACAGATCGCGTTTCGCATCGACGAGGTCCGCGACTACGCGCTGCGCGGCGCCAACCTCGCGCTGCCGGGCGGTCGCTTCTTGCAAGCCGCGATGGGCCTGCTGGTGGTCGCCGCCGAGGAGCGCAGCCGCCTCGGCGAGGATCTCGAGGCGCTGGCTCGTCGCATCGGCGAGTACGAAGCCTGGACCGGTCGCAGCGCTGGGCGCTGAGTTGTTTTTCAGAACCCGGTGCGTTGATCGCGCAATTGAGGTGCGATCGGACGGGGTCACGCCTGTGGGGACTGCGCCGTTCATCGAACCGCGATCGCGCGGGCGCGATCGGACGGGGGCCGTGGGCGGATGCACCATCGCTCAGCGGACGGCGATCGCGCGCGGGCCGAGCTGATCGAAGACCAGGGCGTCGGCGAGGGCGAGCTCGGCGGCGCGGGGGCCGTGGACCGCGAGGCCGACGAGCTGCGGTGACGCCGGGCTCTCGGCGTAGGTCGGATCGACGGCGATCCAGCGCGCGCCGGTCCACGCCACGACCCAGCGGTGGCGGACCAGGCGCGCGCCGTCGACGCGCAGCCCGGTGACGATCTGCGTCGCGATGTCGGCGTCGGCGGCGTCGGCGGCGAAGCGCAGCGCGTGGGTGGTGCAGTCGCCGCGGTGGGCGGCGCGGGCGGCGCCGAGCGTGGTCGCGGTGACGCCGAGGTCGTCCTCGATCGCGGCGGCGACCCGATCGGTGAGCGCGGCGATCGCCCGCGTCCGATCGGGGCCGCGCCGACCGGGCGCCAACGCGCCGGGCGCCTCTGCGTCGAGGACGATGCGCCAGCCGTCGCGATCGATCGCGATGCGCTGGCCGGGCAGGGCGGGCGGCGCCGCGATGGCGTCGGGGAACGCCAGCACCGTCGCGGCTCCGCCGACGATCTCGATCGCGCTGCCGGCGACGACCTCGATCGGTGTGAAGCGCGGCACCGCGGCGCCGGGTCGGCGTCGGCGCGCGGTGACGCCGTCGCCGCCGCGGATCTCGGTGGCGAGGCCATCGTCGCCATAGGCGATGTGCGCGGTCAGCGCG
>JAYTAJ010000081.1:0-2152 GCA_043737575.1 Myxococcales bacterium
CGCGGCGATCGGATCAGAACGAGCCGCCCAGCGAGAACCCGGCCTGGGTCGGGCTGATCACGGGCGTGATCGCGAGATCGGAGTTGGCGGTGGGATCGATGCGGAAGGTCTTGGGCCGGTTCAGGATGACCAGCACCACGCCGCCCGCGATCGCGAGGCCACCGACGGCGTAGGCCGCGATCGCCAGGTTCTGTCGCGACTCCGCGGTCGACTTCATGTCGGCGACGCCCGACGGCAAGGTCGAGCAACCGCCCGACGGGTCGGTCGTCGCGCACCGCGCGATCGCCGCGTCGTAGTCGCTGAAGTTGGTCTTCGCCGAGTTGTGCATGAACGCGCCGACCGCGGCGACCACGACGCCGGTGCCGAGCACCGAGAACGGCACCCAGGTCGGCATCAGCTGGCTCTTGCCGGTCAGATCGGCGTCCGTGTACATCGGGATCGTGATCGCCGAGGTGGTGCCGCCGAGGATCTTCACGGTCAGCGGCACCGGGGTGTAGCCCTCGGCGCGCGCGACGATCGTGTGCTCACCGGCGCCGACCCGGGCCTTGTAGGTGCCGGGTCCGGTGAAGACCTCCTTGCCGTCGACCACCAGGCTCGCGCCCTGGACGTCGAGCGTGTACTCGACGTTGCCGATCTGCTTGCTGACCAGGAGCAGGTAGCCCTTGGCGCGGTCGAACTTCTCGTCGCCGTCGAGGGCGGCCGGGCCGAACTTCATCGACTGCTCGAGGGCGTCGTACATCTCGAGCGGCTGGTCGAGGTTCACCAGCGCGAGGGCGAGGTTGTAGTAGATGGCCGGGTGCTTCCAGTGCTCGAGCGCCTCGCGGTACTTCTCGACCGCCTTCGGGAACAGCGAGTTCTCGAGGAGATCGCCGCCCTCGTTGAACAGCGTGAGCGCGACCTCTTGCTCCGCGACCGAGACCCCGGCGCGCCACGGCTTGTCGGTCTCCTTCTGCGCCTTGGCGAGATCTTCGGGCGTGAACTGCGTGGGACCGACCGGATCGCCCGGAGCAGGATCGGCAGGAGCCGGAACCGGATCGCCGTTCTTGGGCGCCGGGGTCGGCTGGGCCACGGTCACCGACGCTCCCAGGGTGAGCGTCAGGGTCAGGGTCGCTACGACAGATCGCAACATGCGGAGTTCTCCTTGCGAGACACAGGCGTGAAAGACGTGAGAGGGCGGCGACGGACGCGCGCTACGGGAGCACCTTGATGCGCTTGCCGTTCTGCTTCTCGAGCTCTTCGATGCGGAGGCGGTCCTTGTCGCGGAGCCGCACGACCTCCTGCTTGGCGTCGCGCTCCTTCTCCTCGGCGGCCTTGGCTGCCGCCGCCGCCGCCTTGGCGATCTGCGCTGCCTTCTCGGCCTCGCTCTGGGCCTCCTTGGCGCGCTCCTTCGACACGTTGGCCTCGTCGAGGGCGACCATCAGCTCGCCGTTGCGGACCTGCAGCTCCTCGTAGGTGTCCTCGAGCTGAGCGCCCTTGCGCTCCTCGCCCATCTTCGCGGTCACGGCGATCTGCTCGGCGGTCTTCTGGTCGGCGAGCGCCTGCTCGGCGACCGCCTTCGCGTCGGTCGCGATCTTCTCGCGGTCGCTGGCGAGCTTGGCCTGCTTGGCCGCGGCGATCGCGTTCTGCGCCGCGACCTTCTCGCTGTTGCGGATCTTCACCAGCGCGCCGGCCGACGCGACCAGCAGCACGGTGAGGAACGCGACGACGCCGATCACCAGCGTGCGGCGACGACGGACGCCGCGGGTCGCTTCGGACACCACCGCGTCGAGGAACGCGCGCTGGCTCTCGGGGATCGGCCCCTTGTGCCGCTTGACCCAGCGCATCGCCTCTTCGGCCGAGTCGCCGCGCCACAGGAGGCCGCCGTCGCGGCCCTTGGCGAGCCACTGCTTGGTCGCGATGCGGAGCTGCTCGACGAACTGCGAGTCCTCTTGCGTCTCGTCGAGCCAGCGCCGCAGCGCCGGCCAGCTGTGGATCAGCGACTCGTGGACGACCTCGACGGTCGAGCCCTGGGCCGAGCCGTCGGCGGCGATCTGGCTGACCAGGAGGCGCGCGGTCGACAGGTGATCGACCAGGCGCTGGACGTCACCGGTGCCGGGCGACAGCTCGACCAGCTCGGCGAGCGAGACGATCGCGCGGGTGCGCTCGGGCGTGA
>JAYTAJ010000082.1:0-2149 GCA_043737575.1 Myxococcales bacterium
CGATCGTCGAGGAGGCCGACGGCGACGACGAGGAGTGGGAGTGGCAGCTGGCGCTCGCCCGCGCCAAGGCCGCCGCCGTGGACACCAACACGGTCCGACCGCTGCGTGCCGCGCCGCCGACCCCGCCCGCCCGCGTGACGGTCGCGCGATCGATCGCGCCGCCGCCCGCGCGGGTCGCTCGCCCGATCGCCGCGGTCCCCGCGCCCGCGCCGGTGCCGCCGCGCGCGATGGTGCCGCCGTTCGTCCGCGCACCCGTCGCGACTCCCGCGAGCGCAGCGTCGCGCCCCGCGATCGTGGTCCCGCAGCCCGCGCCCCGCGCCGTCAGCCACCCGCGGCCCGCGCCGGTCCGGGCCGCGCCGCTGCCGCCGCCGCCGTCGATCTCGCCGCGCGCGATCTTCCCGGTCACACCGCTGCCGCCGACCTCGCCGCGCCGCTTCGCACGCGGCACCGGCCCGGTGCGCCGCGACGCCCTCCCCGCCGCCGCGGTCCGCTCGGCGCTCGACGTCGGCGACGAGACCAGCGAGATCACCGCCGACCTGTCCGACCTCACCATCGGCGACGTCACCAGCGTCGATCGCGTCAACCAGCCCGCCGAGGCGCTGGTGTTCGCGAAGCCGTCGGCGCTGCCGCGGCTCAGCGCGCGTCGCTCGACTCGCTAGTACTCGGGGGCGGGCGCGTGGAACTTGAACGGATAGCTGAAGCTGCCGCCGCTCTGGGTCTTCGTGAACGTCGCCTTCTGCATCGCGGCGGTGACGCACGTGCCGAGGCCGCGATCGCGCCGATCATCACCCCACGACGCCGCGGCGCGGGCGGCGCCGTCATCGCGCCCGCGGCCCCGCCCAGCGTGCTCGGGTTCGGCACCGCCGCCACCGGCGGTCCGCTCATCATCATCATCGGCGCGCGCGGCATCGGCATCGACGCCGCGCCGCCCGGCAGCGCCTGGATCATCTCGTCGAGCGTCGTGAACCGATCGCCTGCCTGCTTCGCGAGCGCGCGCGCGATCAGCCCGTCGAACGGCGCCAGCGCTGGATCGATCGAGCTCGGCGGCGCCACCGGAGCGAAGCGATGCTGATCGATGAACTCCATCAGCCCCGGCCCCGCGAACGGCAGCCGCCCGGTCAGCATCTCGTAGAGGATCATGCCGAGGGCGTAGACGTCGGTGCGGCCGTCGACGTGGCCGGCGCTCGCCCACTGCTCGGGCGACATGTAGCCGGGCGTTCCCATCGGCATATGGGTCATCGTCTTCACCCGACTGCCGTCGCCGACCAGCTTGGCGATCCCGAAGTCGAGGACCTTGATGCGCTCGCCGCCGTGCAGATCCGGATCGGGGACGATGAACAGGTTGTCGGGCTTCAGATCGCGGTGGATGATCCGGTGGGCGTGGGCCTTGCTGACCGCGCGCGCCGCCTGGCGCAGGAACGTGATCGCGCGATCGATCGGCACCCGGCCGTCGCGCGCGAGGCGATCGGCCAGCGACTCGCCCTGGAGGAACTCCATCACGATGTACGCGCTGCCGTCGGCGAGCACGCCCTGATCGAAGATCCGCACCACGCCGGGATCGTCGAGCGCCGCCGCCGCGGTCGCCTCCTGGAAGAACCGCTGCACGATGTCGTGGTTGGCGCTGTGCTCGGGCAGCACCTTCTTCACGACCGCGCGCTGCCCCATCGTCCGATGCCGCGCGGCGTAGACGATGCCCATGCCACCGCGCTTCAGCTCGGCGATGACCTCGTAGTTGCCGATGATCTCTCCCACCGCCGCACGTTACTGCGGCTGGGCGCAGCGGTACAGCGCGTCCTGGGTCGTCGCGGCGAGCGCGCACCGCCACAGCCCGCGCGTCATCCCGTCGCACGGCCGCGACGCGATCAGCTTCGCGCGGATCGCGCCGACCTGCTCGTCGGTCGGCACGTAGTCGGCCGGCTTGGTCGCGCGCTGCTGCGCCATGCCGATCGCGAGCGTGTGCTCGACGAACCGGACGCACTCGGCCTCGGTCACCGCCGCCGTCGCCGGATCGGCGGGCGCCGCGTCGGTCGGATCGGCCCCGGCGTCGATCGGCGTCGGCGCGGGCGGCGTCGCGGCCGGGGTTCGACAGGCGGCGAGCGCGAGCAGCACGAGCGAGACGACACGGGCACGTCGCATGGGCCCGCATGAT
>JAYTAJ010000083.1:0-2148 GCA_043737575.1 Myxococcales bacterium
GACTCGTCGGCGAATAGCCCCTGGTACGCCACCCGAGGGTGAACCCGGATCTCCTCGGCGACCAGGGCTCGTAGATCGGACGACACTGCGCCCTACATACTACAACGGTGACGGCCCTGCGCGCGCCCCGTCAGGTCACGGCGTCGCCGAGTCGTGCGAGCAACTCTGCCATCGCCGGGCCTGACAGCTTCAGCGAGGCCGGATTCACGACGAGGCGGCTCGACACCTCGCACACGGTGTCGATGATCGTCAGGCCGTTCTGGCGCAGCGTCTCCCCGGTCTGGGTGATGTCGACGATGCGGTCGCACAGCCCGGTCAGCGGCCCCAGCTCGATCGCGCCCGACAGCTTGATGACCTCGGCGGTCAGGCCCTTGCGCTGCAAGTAGTCGCGGGTGAGCCGCGGGTATTTCGTCGCGTAGCGGATGTGCATGCCCCCGCGATCGCTGCGCCGCGCCGCGGTCGGCTCGGCGACGATCATCTGGCAGCGGCCGACGCCGAGATCGAGCGGCTCGTACAGATCGCGGCCTTCCTCGTCGAGGACGTCGGAGCCGGCCACGCCCAGATCGGCGGCGCCGTGGGCGACGTAGGTCGGCACGTCGCTCGAGCGCAGCACCAGCACCCGCAGCGGTCCGCAGTCGTGCATGAGGCGGCGGCTGTCGCCGAAGACCGGGCCCAGATCGTAGCCGGCGCGCGCGAAGATCGCGGCGACCTCCTCGAGGATGCGGCCCTTGGGCAACGCCAGGCGCAGCGGTGGCGCGGTCATGCCTTCACGCGCTTGATCTTCGCGCCGACGCCCCGCAGCTTCTTCTCGATCGTCTCGTAGCCGCGGTCGAGGTGATAGACCCGCAGCACCTCGGTCTTGCCCGACGCCACCAGGCCCGCGAGCACCAGGCTGGCCGACGCCCGCAGATCGGTCGCCATCACCGCCGCGCCCGACAGCTTGCTGCCGCCGCGGATCACCGCGACCCGGCCGTCGACGTGGATGTCGGCGGCCATGCGCTGCAGCTCGGGCACGTGCATGAAGCGGTTCTCGAAGATCAGCTCCTTGATGACGCTCTGGCCGTTGGCCTGGGTCGCGAGCACCATGAACTGCGCCTGCATGTCGGTCGGAAACCCGGGGTGGGGCTGGGTCGTCAGATCGATCGGCAGGATCTCGCCGCCGCCGCGGACGCGGACGCCGCGGGCCTCGACGGTGACGGTGGCGCCCGCGGCGCGCAGCTTGGCGAAGATCGCGTCCATGTGCTCGGCCCGGGCGCCGACCAGCAGCAGATCGCCGCGGGTCAAGGCCGCCGCGATCGCGAAGGTCCCGGCCTCGATCCGATCGGGGATGATCGAGTGCTCGATCGGCTGGAGCTCGTCGACGCCGTCGATCGTGATCACCGCCGTGCCCGCGCCCGACACCCGCGCGCCCATCTTGTTGAGCACCAGGCCGAGATCCTCGACCTCGGGCTCGCGCGCCGCGTTCTCGATCACGGTGCGACCCTTGGCGAGGGTCGCCGCCATCATCAGGTTCTCGCAGCCGGTCACGGTCGGCATGTCGAGGACGATCGTCGCGCCGTGCAGGCGCTTGCACTCGACGTCGACGTAGCCGTGGTCGAGCTTGATGGTCGCGCCCATCGCCGCGAGGCCCTTCAGGTGCTGATCGATCGGCCGCGTGCCGATCGCGCAGCCGCCCGGTTGCGACACCCGGGCCCGGCCGTAGCGCGCGACCAGCGGCCCGAGCACGACGATGCTGGCGCGCATCGTCTTCACCAGCTCGTAGGGCGCCTCGAGCTTGGCCTTCTTCGCGGTCGGCGGATGGATGACCATCGTCCGCCTGCCGTCGACCTCGCAGCCGAGCTGACGCAGGAGCTTCCCCATCGTCGCGACGTCTTGCAGGAGCGGCACGTTCTTGAACGTGCTCGGTCCGTTCGGCAACAGCGCCGACGCCATCAGCGGCAGCGCGGCGTTCTTGGCGCCGCCGATCGTGATCTCTCCAACCAGGCGGTTGCCGCCTTCCACGACGATCTTGTCCATGGTCAGTCCCTCGGTATCACGATCGATCGGACAACGCCTACGCAGGCCCGGTCATTCGGCGACGTCGGCGATGACCACCGCGTCGGGCGCGGCGGCGCGGACCGCGACCTCGTCGCCGAGGCGGCAGATCGT
>JAYTAJ010000084.1:0-2147 GCA_043737575.1 Myxococcales bacterium
GGGCGCTGGCACCCCGACGGCCGCGGCCGTCACCTCGACGCGGCGGCGCGGGCGTCGCGGGCGCGGCTCGGCGCGATCGATCTGTACCTCTTGCACGCGATCGATCCGCGCACGCCGCTCGCGACCAGCGTGCGGGCGCTGGCGCGGCTGCAGGGCGATGGCGTGGTGCGCGCGATCGGGGTGAGCAACGTCAATCGGGTGCAGCTCGAGGAGGCCCTCGCGCTCGCGCCGCTCGCGGCGATCCAGGTCGAGCTGTCGCCGTTTCGCCTCGACGCGCTGCGCGGCGGCGTGATCGCGCTGGCGGCCGAGCGCGGGCTGATCGTGTACGCGCATCGGCCGCTCGGCGGCACCGACGGCGTCGCGCGGGTGCTGCGCGATCCGGTGCTCGGCGCGATCGCGACGCGGCTCGGCGCGACCGCGGCGGAGGTGGCGCTGGCGTGGCTGCGCACCCTCGGCGTGGTGCCGCTGCCGGGGGCGACGCGGATCGAGACGGTGCGCAGCGCGATCGCGGCGGCGGGCCTGGTGCTGGATGCGGCCGATCGCGCCGCGCTCGACGAGCACCTGCTCGGCCGCTGCGCGGTCGCCGTCGCGGTGCCGCCGCGGCGCGACGGCGAGGTCGTGATCGTCATGGGCATGCCCGGCGCGGGCAAGTCGACGATCGCGGTCGAGCTGGTGGCGCGCGGCTACCTGCGGCTCTATCGCCGACGGCGCGCCGCTGCCCGGGCCGCCCGCCTAGATCCTTAGGCCCTACACGCCCGCCGCATCCGGCCGACCCAGACCTCGATGAGCATCAAGGGATTGTCCGGCCTCGAGAGTGGCGGCGCGTACGACATGAAGCTCGCGAAGATCGCGCAGGACCAGGCCAAGGTCGAAGGCGAGGCCACGACCGCGCTCATCGAGCAGGCCCAGCCGCCGCCGCCGGAGTCGCCGGGCGGTCCAGGCAGCCGCATCAACGTCTACGCCTGATCCTGATGGACATGGCCAAGTCGTGTTGGCGGCGCCGGGCATTCCGGGGCACGCTACGTGCTTGGCCCTCAAGTACACCCTGACGCTCTCGACGCTCACCGATCCCGGCCGGCCGGCCAGCACCCAGACCAGCTGGATCTTGACCCGCGGTGACGACGTCGCCGTCATCGCCCGCGGCGCGTGCCCGGGCGATCCTCACGGCGATCACGCGCGCATCGAGGGCCGCACCGCTGCCAAGAAGGACGCGACCGCGCTCGGGTTGCGCATCCCCGACACCGACGTCCGCGTCCGCTACGCCGGCCGCCCCGCGGCTGCCACGCCCGTCGCCTGAGGATCCGAGGGAACCGAGGATCCGAATCTCGGTTGGGAGTCGAGGCCGAAGCGCGGTTCTGACCAACGCTCTGACCCCTGGCTCAGTTCCAGCGCAGATCGTCGCCGCCGCGAACGACGCGCAGATGGCGACGACGATAGCCGCGCTCGATCGTGGTCCGCCAGCGCCGCAGCGTGCCGGTCATGTGCAAGAGCGCCGCGCTCGCCGCGATCAGCTCGGGCAGGAACGGCGTGATGCCGTAGAAGATCGCGAACAGCGCGGTCACCGCCAGCGTGCCGTAGACGAGCAGCGCGCCGCCGACGACGAACAGGCCGTAGATGCGGATGCGGCGATGCGGGAACTCGAGCGCCCACGCGATCACCAGCGCGTCGCCGAGCGCCCAGCCGCCGAGGTGCTGCGACCACCACGCGTCGGGCAGTGCCAGCGCGACGACCGACGTGCCGACGCTGGCGAGCAGGACGATCGCGGCGACGAAGCGCGCGAAGCGCCGCTCGCCCCACGCCTCGATCAGATCGCCGCCGAACCACGCCAGCGTGACGCAGCCGAACACCAGCGCCAGCGGGCTGTCCTCGACGAGCGTCCAGGTCACCAGCCGCCACAGCTCGCCGCGCCACACCTCGGCGGGCACCAGCGCGAGCTGGGCGTACAGCCCGACGTCGTGGCGAGCCGCGACCGCGGCGACGATCGAGATCACCAGCGTCGCCAGCACCAGCGCGATCACGAGCGGCGAGACGCGGCGCTGGAAGACGATCATCGCGGCGACGATAGCAGGGCGCGGCCGTTCACTTCGCGGCGAAGGTGCCGCCCATGCTCTTGCACTGCTCGGCGTTGCGCTCGGGCGCGATCGCGT
>JAYTAJ010000085.1:0-2146 GCA_043737575.1 Myxococcales bacterium
CCGCTGGCGACGACGTAGACCGCGCCGGTGAACGTCCCGGCGTTGCCGCCGGGCGTGCCGTCGACACCGTCGGTGCCGGGATCGCCGTTGCCGCCGACAGCGCCGACCTGACCGCTCGCGCCACCGCCGCCGCCGCCAGTGCCGCCCGCGCCGCCGCCGCCGGTGACGCCGCCGCCGTTGCCGTTGCCGGGCTGTCCGCCGGTGCCGCCGCTACGACCGCAGCTCGAGGTGCCGCCGCCGCCGCCGCTCGGACGCGAGCACCCGGCGCACAGGAAGCCGGAGTCCTCGCAGCCGGCCTGACCGGTGCCGCCGGGATTGCCGGTCGCGCCGGTCGCGCCCGGGCCGCCGTCGACACCGCCGCTGCCGGCGCCGGCGTTGACGGTGAGCGACGCCAGCTCGATCATCCGCGAGCCGGTGATCTCGATCGCGATCGCCGATGCGCCCGGGCCGCTGGCATCGCCGCCGAAGACGGTGACGCCTTCGAGCTTGGTCGCGACCGTGATGTCCGCGAACCGGACAGCGGGGTTGGCGCCGTGCAGCTCGGTGGCGGCGCCGCCCGGCATCCAGCTGGCGTCGAGGCCGCCGACGATCGAGACCCCGGGCCGCATCGTCAGCGACTCGTCGTAGCGGCCGCTCGCCACCAGCACCGCGCGCGGCGGTGACGACTGCGCCGCCAGCTCGATCGCGCTGCTGATCGTCAGCTTCGGCGCGTCGCGGGTGCCGGCCGCGCCGTCGCTGCCGCCGGGCGAGACGTAGACGCCGTCGCACGGGGTCTCGCCGCAGCTGCTGCCGCTGCCGTCACCGCCGCCGGCCGCATCCGGATCGCCCGACTCGCTGGTCGCGCACGCGGCCACGAAGATCGCCAGGACTGTCGCGAGTCGACGCATGTGCCGCGATAGTACCTCGGGCCCCGCCGCGCACGCATGATCGCGGTCACCCTCCCTCGCACCTGGCTCAGAACCGCCCCGACACCACCACCGCGCCGCCGTCGGCGGTCGGCGCGACGCTCGCCTCGAAGCGGGCCTCGTCGGTGTCGCGCATCGCGTAGCGGACCACGCCGGTCACGATCAGCGCGCCGGCGACGCCGCCCAGCACCGCCGACGCGACGCCGAGCTTGGGCGCGAGGTCGCGGCGATCGAGGAACTCGTCGTAGCGGATCCCCTCGCACACGCCGTCCCAACACGCGGTGCGCAGCGCGAAGACGAACGTGCCCGCGGCGACCACGCCGGCGACCAGCCCGACCTGCACGAAGCGATCGTGGATCATCGCGCGGGCGAACGACGGCGGCGGCGACGGCCGCGGCGCGACGATCGGCGGCTCGGTCGGCGTCGCGGTCGGCGGGTCGCCCTCGCCGGCCGGACGCAGCGTGGCCGGCTCGACCTGCTCGCACTTCTCGATCGCGGCGTCGGCGGCGTCGGCGCCCTTCTGGCCGGGCTGGGTCGCGAGGTAGCGGCGGTAGTGATCGATGGCGCGCACGCAGTCGCCGCGCGCGCTGTGGACGCGACCGAGCGCGAACAGCAAGTTGGGATCGGGCTCGTCGCGGTACGCCAGCTCGAGCTCGCGCAGCGCATCGTCGAGCTTGCCCTCGGCGAAGAACTGCACGCCGAGCGCGGCGTGATCGACCGGCTGCGCCGCGGCGCGCCCGGCGGCGAGCACGAGCGCGACGACGACGACCACCGTCACTCGCATGGTGGGTACAGACCTCCGGGGTCGCCGCACTTCTTGATCGGCTTGGGCCGGGTCGACTTCGGATCGGCGGCGGGCCTCGGCTTGATCTTCGGGCCGGTCGACTTGTTGGTGGCGACGGGACGCGGACGCGGCGGCTCGGCGCGCTTCGCCTCGCGCGGCCGCGGCGCGATCGGATCGGCGACGACCGGGGGCGCCGGAACCGCGACCGTATCCGTTGCCGTATCCGTGACCGTATCCGTATCCGTGACCGTATCCGTGACCGTATCCGTGACCGTATCCGTGACCGTATCCGTATCCGTATCCGTCACCGTATCCGTGACCGTATCCGTATCCGTTCCCCGCAGCGCTCGCTGCGCCACCGGCTCCCCATCCGCGATCAGCCACGCGCCGATCGGCTTCCGCATCGCCGCCAGCCCGCTCGCCACGATCCCCATCGCGATCACCGCCGCCGCCGCCC
>JAYTAJ010000086.1:0-4995 GCA_043737575.1 Myxococcales bacterium
ATCTGGCAGCAGTTCCTCTCGACCGACAACCTGGTCGATCAGTGGCGGCTGGCGTTCAGCAGCAACGCCTACGCGGGCGGCGGCTCGTTCATCGACAAGATCCAGCAGGGCATCGAGTACATCCGCGGCGGGATCCGGCTGGTCGGCACCCTCGCGGGCATGGCCGCGAACCTCGCGGGCGTGGTCGCGGCCGCGGCGGGCATCGCCGCCGCCGTGGGCACCGCGACCTCGGGCGTCGGCGGCGTGCCGTTCGGCGTCATCTCCTTCGTCGCCGGGCAGCTCTCGGTGCTGGCGTCAGTGCTGAAGCTCCTGTGCAGCACCGCCGAGCTGGTGCTCGGCGCGATGCAGATGGTGATCCTCAACCAGCGCCTGCGCCGCTGCGACAATCCGGGTGAGCGCCAGCGCTTGCTGGCGTTGATGAAGAAGGAGGCCGCCGACTTCTCGAACGGCGTGCTCACCTTCGTCAGCGACGCGGTGGGCGCGGTCATCGGCATCGCGACCGCGGGCATCGGCGGCGCGGGGGTCGCCGCGCGCGACGCGGTGGTGATCGCCGCCAAGGGCACCAAGGTCCTCGCGGGCATGCGCGCCGCGGCCACGGGCTTCACCAAGGAGATCGGCGAGGCCGCCAAGGGCATGGTGCCGAAGGCCGCCGCGGCGGCGGTTCGCGGCATCGCGGGCACGACCCGCGCCTGGATGGCCGAGGCCAACCCGCTGGTCAAGGTCTCGCTCGAGATCGACATGACGTACAAGTGGGCGAACGCGGGCACCAAGCTCCTCCTCGGCAAGAGCGCCGCGGTCGCGGCCGTGCCGATCGTCCCCGCGTCGGCGATCTCCGCCACGACGGGCAAGGGCAAGGGTTCGATGGCGTCGCAGGATGCGAAAGGCAAGGGCTCACCGCCCGACGACGCGCCCGGCCAGCCCGCGGGTCACGCCAGCGTCGCCAACGTCCACGTCGCCGCGTGGCCGTCGCTGGTCACGCGCGTCGAGTCGACCCGCACCGATCTGACCGACGCTCGCATCCGCATGGCGCGGCACTACGATCTAGCGAAGGGCGAGCTCGACGCCAAGACCGCGGCGGTCGTCGACGCCGCGGCGACGAAGCTGCGCGCCACCCGCGACAAGATGCGGCAGGAGGCGCGGGCGCGGAAGGCCGAGGCCGCCAGCGACGTCAAGGTGTCGGAGGCGCAGGACGCCGACGCCAAGGAGGCCGCGGCCAAGGAGGCCGAGGCCAAGCAGCAGCAGGCCCAGGCCCAGGACAAGGCGAGCGGCACCGCGGCGGCCGCGGGCGGCTCGGCGGCGAAGTTCAGCGGGCCGTTCGGCTGGATCGGCGAGCAGCTGTTGATCGTCCAGCGCAAGATGCTCGAGGGGATGATCTCGGGTTGCAAGGTCACGCCCGAGGAGGCGATCGCCGCGGGCCTGCCCGCCGAGGTGATGGGCGCGAAGGCCAAGGACACCCAGGCGATGAAGGACGCGGGCGACGCGGAGAAGAAGGCCGACGATCTCGACCTCGCGGTCGCCAAGATCAACGAAGGCAAGACCAACCAACAGAAGTACGTCGTGCAGTCGATGGCCGACGCGCTGAAGTGGCTGATGGCCTTCGACGAGACCAACGCGGATCTCGCCGAGTCGACCAAGGACATGCAGGCGTACATCGAGGAGGCCCGCAAGTTCATCGCCGCGGAGAAGACGACCGAGGCGAACCACGACGCGATCCCCGCCGAGCAGGTGGCGCCGATCATCGACGGAGCCACCGACATGCAGCGCAACATCGCGTCGCGTCCCGAGAAGCTCGCCGCCAGCGCGGTGCAGGCGACCATGGGCCCGCTGGGCCAGCTGGCCGACACGGGCGCCGACATCTCGCAGCCGACCCAGGTCGGCCAGACATTGATCGACGGCTACCGCGCGCAGTCGCAGGCGCTCGTCACCGAGGCCACCGCGCAGGCGGGCGCGATCCGCGACGAAGCGCGCGCGCTGATCGGCACCCACGAGTACGACGCGGTCCGCGCCACGGCCACGAAGCTCGAGATCCTGATGGACAGCTACGGCGTGCACGACGAGGCGATCCGCAAGAACCTCGAGACCGGCCTGCAGACGATGGTCAATCAAGCCGCCGCGTCGCTGAAGGCGCAGCTGCCGAAAGAGCCGCCGCCCGGGCAGGCCGCGCCGCCTGGCGCCGACGCACCGGCGCCGACGCCGACCGACGCGCCACCGCCGACCGATGCGCCGCCGCCCGCGGGCCCGCCGCCGTCCGATGCACCGCCGCCGCCGTCCGACGCACTGCCGCCGCCTGCGCCCGCCGCGCCGTGATCAGCCGGGCGCCAGCCGCGCCCGCAGCAGCGCCTTCACCCGCTCGAAGCGCTTGCGCAGCGCCGCCGCGTGGCGATCGCAGGCCGCGGCGTCGGCGTCCTCGCCGAGGAGGATCTGGGCGATCTCGCGCCAGCCGAGGTCGCGATCGACGCGCAGCACCAGCAGCGTCTGATCATCGGGATCGAGCTCGGCCCGCAGCGCCGACAGATCGTTCTTCGAGCTGGTCCGCAGGTGCATCGCGGTCGTCGCGCGCACCTCGGCGGCGAGGGCGCTGATCGGCGCGTCGGACAGCGGCACCCGATCGCCCCGGGCCCGCGCGGCCCGGACCCGCGACGCGGCCTGACGCGCCAGCATGTAGCACCAGGTCCGCGTCGAGCAGCGGCCGTCGTAGCGCGCGAGGCTGCGCCACAGCTGATCGGCGAACACCGCGAACGCGTCGGTCGCCTCGACCTCGTCGCGCAAGACCCCGACCAGCCAGCCGTAGATCTCCGGCCCCCAGCCGCGGATCGCGCGATCGGTCGCGACGTCGAAGCTCCCGGCGTCGAGGAGCGCGCGCAGCTCGCGCTCGAGGACGGCGCGGGTGTCGGTCATCGCCCGGCGGTCTCGACCGGACCCTGCCACGCGTAGCGGTACGGCGGGAACGACTGCGTGTACGCGTCGTGGCTCGGGCCGTACATCGCGCGGTTCTGGTACAGGCTGCGATCGCCGAGCACGATGTACTCGACGAAGCCGACGTTGGTGCAGGTCGGGCAGGTGTGGACGTCGGCGGTCGTGCCCGACAGGATCGTCGTGCCGTCGGCGATCCGCTCGAGGGTGAGCCGGCCGCGCATCCCGGTGCCGTCGAGGCGGTTGAGGTTCTGCAGCTCGAACGTCGTCGCGTCGATCCGCTGCAGCCGGACCTCCCACGGCGTGTTGGCGGGAGGATCGCCGCGCCAGCGCCCGTCGCGCGGCACGATCGTGCGCGGCGCCGCGTGGGCCGCGGGCCGGGTCGCGACGATCACCGCCGCGACGCTCGCGGCCGCGACCACCGCCGCGATCGCGACCGCGATCCGACGCTGGCGGCGCCGTCGCCGCGGCGGCAGCGGGGTGAGCTGCGGCGCCAGTGCGGCCCGCATCTCCGACGCCGTCGTCGGCCGCCGCGCTGGATCGATCGACAAGGCGCGCGTCACCACCGCGCGCACCGCCTCGGGCACGTCGTCGGACAGCGCGCTCGCGCTCGGCGGTGGACCATCGCTCGAGGCCGGCCGCGCGCCGGTGACGCACTCGACGAACAGCACCGCCGCCGCCCACAGATCGCTGCGCGCGTCGGCGCGATCGTGCTCGGGCGCCATGTAGCCGGGCGTGCCCGCGCCGCGCGTCACCGTCCCGGGCGTCGCCGCGCCGCCGACCGCGACGCCGAAGTCGAGCACCTTCACGCGATCGTCGGTCGTGATGAAGACGTTGCGCGGCGTCAGATCGCGATGCACGAAGCCGCGATCGTGGGCGTAGGCGAGGGCGGCGAGGACGCCGTCGAGGAGCGCCGCCGCCTCGGGCACGGGCAGCACCTTGCGGCGGCCCAGGCGCGCCGCGAGGGTCTCGCCGACCAGGAGCTCGAGCACCAGGAACGGCGTGCCCTCGTGATCGCCGACGTGGTGCAGCGTGACGATGCTCGGGTGGTTGAGCTGCGCGGTCGCCTCGGCCTCGCGCTCGAACATCCGCACCACCTGCGCGCGCGCGGCGGCGGAGCGATCGTCGATGCGCGGCACCTTCACCGCGACCTCGCGTCCCAGCCGGCGATCGAGGGCGCGGTAGACCGTCGCCATCCCGCCGACGCCGAGCCGCTCGCGCAGCTCGTAGCTGCCGCCGAGCACGGTCCCGACCGGCAGCGACGGCGACGGCGCCCGCGGCGGGGCGTTGGCGATCGCCCGGATCGCGCTGTCGATCGTGGTCGGCGGGCCGCCCGAGGCGTCGTCGGCGGACATCCCGCGCATACTACGACGCGCGCATCGCCAACCTGCCAGCTCCCGCTGCCCGAAAAGCCGCGGATCCCCGTTGACTTGCGAAAACCCATCGCCTATACAACCTCGGCCGTGAGCCCTGTGGTCACGCGCTTGTCAATTCCCTAACGTTTACGCTGGCGTAGCTCAACCGGTAGAGCACCTGACTTGTAATCAGGAGGTCGCGGGTTCGAGTCCCACCGCCAGCTCGGTGTCAACCCCGAGGACAGACAGCAACAGGCCGACACGACATCATGGAGGAGTTCCCGAGTGGCCAAAGGGAGCAGACTGTAAATCTGCCGGCTCCACGCCTTCGGTGGTTCGAATCCACCCTCCTCCACCCTGGGATCCACTCGTCCTCACCTTCGCGGGTGTAGCTCAGCGGTAGAGCTCCAGCCTTCCAAGCTGGATGTCGTGGGTTCAAATCCCATCGCCCGCTCCAACCAACCAAACCTTATACAGATCGCCCTCTTAGCACAGTGGCAGTGCACTTCCTTGGTAAGGAAGGGGTCATGAGTTCAATTCTCATAGAGGGCTCCCGTTCACGACCGCGTCACGTCATCGCCGCAGCAACACGCAAACCAGGCACGTAGGAGAACGTCATGTCGAAGGAGAAGTTCGTCCGCAACAAGCCGCACGTCAACATCGGGACGATCGGCCACGTCGACCACGGCAAGACCACGTTGACGGCGGCGATCACGAAGGTGCAGGC
>JAYTAJ010000087.1:0-4993 GCA_043737575.1 Myxococcales bacterium
GACCAGCGCCGAGCTGACCGCGAAGACGCCGCCCGAGCTCGCCGCGATCGATCTGGTGATCACCAGCTACGGCACGCTGACCCGATCGCCGTGGCTCGCGGCGGTGCGCTGGCGCCTGGCGATCGTCGACGAGGCCCAGGCGATCAAGAACCCGGGCGCGCGCCAGACCCGCGCGGTCAAGGCGCTCGTCGCGCAAGCGCGGATCGCGCTCACCGGCACGCCGGTCGAGAATCGCCTCGGCGATCTGTGGTCGATCTTCGACTTCCTCAACCCCGGCCTGCTCGGCTCGGCGAAGGAGTTCACGCGCTACACGCGCAAGCTCGAGGCCAAGGACTACGGCGCGCTGCGCGAGCTGGTGCGGCCGTACCTGCTGCGCCGGCTGAAGACCGATCGCACGGTGATCGCCGACCTGCCCGACAAGACCGAGGTCGTCGCGTACTGCGCGCTGTCGCGCAAGCAAGCCGCGCTGTACCAGCAAGCGGTCGACCAGCTCGCGGCCCGGCTCAACGCGGCGAAGGGCATCGAGCGCCGCGGCGTCGTGCTGGCGGTGCTGATGCGCCTGAAGCAGATCTGCAACCACCCCGCCCACGGCGTCGACGGCGCCTGGGCCGAGGCCGACAGCGGCAAGCTGGCGCGGGTCCGGGAGCTGGCCGAGGTGATCGCCGCCAAGCAGGAGAAGCTGCTGGTGTTCACCCAGTTCCGCGAGGCGACCGCGCCGCTCGCCGAGTTCCTCGAGGGCATCTTCGGACGGCGCGGCCTGGTGCTGCACGGGACGATCCCGGTCAAGGAGCGCGCGGCGCTGGTGCGACGCTTCCAGGACGACGATGCGGTACCGTTCTTCGTGCTGTCGCTCAAGGCTGGCGGGACCGGCCTCAACCTCACCGCTGCCTCCCACGTCGTCCACTTCGATCGCTGGTGGAATCCCGCGGTCGAGGATCAGGCGACCGATCGCGCGTTTCGCATCGGCCAGCACAAGAACGTCCTGGTCCACAAGCTGGTGTGCCGCGGCACCGTCGAGGAGAAGATCGACACCATGATCACCGACAAGCGCGCGCTGTCGCGCCAGCTGCTCGAGGGCACCGACGAGCTGAAGCTGACCGAGCTGTCCGACGCCGAGCTGTTGCGGCTGGTCGCGCTCGATCTGCGCAGCGCGGTCGAGGACGCGCGATGAGCTGGAGCTACGGCTACTGGCCGCGATCGAAGACCGTCGCCGAGCGCAAGGACGACGCCGCGAAGGCGATCGCGAAGGCGGCGAAGAAGGGCCAGACCCTCACGCCGATCACCGTCGCGGGCCGCAAGATCGCGCTGACGTTCTGGGGCGAGTCGTGGTGCAAGAACCTCGAGCGCTACCAGGACTTCGCGTATCGGCTCGATCGCGGCCGCAGCTACCTGCGCAGCGGCGCGGTGATCGACCTGCAGATCGCGGCCGGGCGGGTCGAGGCCCAGGTGGTCGGCTCGCGCGCGACGCCGTACCGCGTCGCGATCACGATCACCGCGGTCGCGGCGCCGGCGTGGACGGCGCTCCAGAAGAACTGCGCCGGATCGATCGGCTCGCTGGTCGATCTGCTCGCGGGCAAGCTGTCCGACGCGGTGATGACGCGGCTGTGCGCCGACGGCACCGGCCTGTTCCCGGCGCCGCAGGCGATCAAGTTCACCTGCTCGTGCCCCGACTACGCCTCGATGTGCAAGCACGTCGCCGCCGCGATGTACGGCATCGGCGCGCGGCTCGACGCCCGGCCCGAGCTGTTGTTCACGCTGCGCCAGGTCACCGCCGACGAGCTCCTGGCGTCCGCGTCGCGGGTCGTGGCGCGCCCGCGGGCCGCGACCAAGTCGAAGCGCATCCTCGGCGGCGACGGGCTGTCGGCGCTGTTCGGGATCGAGCTCGCCGACGCGAAGCCGAAGCCGAAGCCGAAGCCGAAGCCGAAGCCGAAGCCGAAGCAGGCGAGCAAGCCCAAGCCCAAGCCGCGCGCGCGCCGACCGTGAAGTTCACCGTCGAGGTCACCGCCGACGGATCGCGCGCGCGCGCCGCGACCCTCGTCACCGCCCACGCGACGATCGAGACGCCGGTCTTCATGCCGGTCGGCACTCGCGGCTCGGTGCGGACCCAGCCGCCCGCGCAGGTCGATCGCCTCGGCGCGTCGATCTTGCTCGCCAACACCTACCACCTGATGATCCACCCCGGCGTCGAGGCCCTCACGCGGTTCGGCGGGCTGCGGCGCTGGATGGACTGGCGCGGCGCGATCCTCACCGACTCGGGCGGCTTCCAGGTGTTCTCGCTCGACGACGCCTGCGCGATCACCGAGGACGGCGCCGAGTTTCGGGTCCGCCCCGACGGGCCGCGGCTGCGGCTCACGCCCGAGCTGGCGATGGCGGCGCAGCGCGCGATCGGCTCCGACATCATGATGGTGCTCGATCAGTGCATCGCCGCGACCAGCGGGCTCGCCGAGACCCGCGCCGCGATGGCGCTGACCCATCGCTGGGCCGCGCGGTCGCGGGCCGCGCGCGGCGACACCGATCAGGCGCTGTTCGCGATCGTGCAGGGCGGCGGCTTCCCCGCGCTGCGCCGCGACAGCGCCGACACGCTGACCGACCTCGGCGGCTTCGACGGCTACGCGATCGGCGGCCTCGCGGTCGGCGAGACCCGCGCCGAGCGGGAAGATCTGACCGCGATCTGCACCGAGCGCCTGCCGCTCGATCAGCCGCGCTATCTCATGGGCGTCGGCACGCCGCTCGATCTGCTCGAGGGCGTCCACCGCGGCGTCGACATGTTCGACTGCATCCTGCCGACCGCGTGGGCGCAGCAGGGCATCGCGTTCACGTCGCAGGGCAAGGTCGATCTGCGGCGCGGCGTCTACCGGCTCGCCGACGACAAGCTCGATCCCGCATGCGACTGCGACGCCTGCACCCGCGTCGCCCGCTCGTACCTGCACCACCTGTTCAAGGGCGGCGAGCCGGTCGGCTGGCAGCTGCTCGCGTTCCACAACCTCACCTTCTATCTGCGGCTGATGCGCGAGATCCGCGCCGAGCTCCGCGGCGGCACCTTCGCCGCGTACCACGCGCGGCAACGCGACGTCCTCGCCGCCGTCGACGTCGCCAACCCGCCCGCCGCGCAGCCGCGCGCGCGGCCCAAGCGCGCGACCACCCGCGGCGGGTTCCGCGTCCACGTCGCCGCCGCCGGCCACGCCAGCATCCAGCACGTCGGCTCCGGCGAGATCATGCACTCGGTCAACCAGCCCGACGACGAGGCGACCCGGCTCTACGTCGCCCAGTCGCGTCGCATCGCCGCCGCGCTCACCGCGGGCGCGACCCGGCCGCTGGTGGTCTGGGACGTCGGCCTCGGCGCCGCCCACAACGCCATGGCGCTGGTCGCCGCGCTCGATCGCAGCCCCGACCACGCGCCGGTCACGCTGGTCAGCTTCGAGCACGATCTCGACGCGCTCCGCCTCGCGCTCGATCACCAGAAGGCCTTCGCCCACCTCCGCCACGAGGCGCCGCATCGCCTGATCCACGCCGGCGCCTTCGCGCGCGATCGCCTGACGTGGACCGTCCACGACGGCGACTTCCTCGAGCGCTTCGCCGCCGCGCCCCAGCCCGACGTGATCTGGTACGACCCGTTCTCGGCCAAGGTCGACGCGCCGATGTGGTCGCCCGCCACCTTCGCCCGCCTCGCCGCCTGGCTCCACGGCCCCCTCGAGCTGTTCACCTACTCGCGCTCCACCGCGGTGCGCACCGCGATGCGCGCCGCCGGCTTCACGATCGCGCGCGGCGTCGCCTCGGGCCCGAAGGAGGAGACCACCATCGCGCTCCTCGGCCTGCCACTCGACGACTACCGCCCGTGGCTCGGCCCCGTCACGACGACATGATCGGCTTGCGCCATGTCATCGCGAGCCAGGGTTGCTCGGCGCGTGGCAGGCCAGGCGGGCGGTAGTAGTGATCGAGCTCGACGAAGCCGGCCGCGGTGAACAGCGCGCGCCAGCGATCGAGATCGAAGTAGCAGCCGTAGCGCTCGCCCGACCAGCCCTCGTGATCGGCGCCGCGCGGGTTGGAGCAGAACAGCGCGCCGCCCGGGACCAGCGTGTCGCGCAGCTCGCCGAGCACGCGCGGCAGGTGGACGCTCGGAACGTGGAACAGCGACGCGTTGGCGAACACGCCGTCGAAGCGCGCGGCGGGCAGCGCGAGCGCGACGAAGTCTTGCTGCCAGACCTCGCAGCCGGTCGCGGCGCGCGCCATCGCGACGAACGCGGCGCAGCCGTCGAGGCCGATCGCGGTGTGGCCGCGGGCGGCGAGCGCGGCGAGATCGCGGCCGGGGCCGCAGCCGAGCTCGAGGATGCGCTGCGGCGCGGGTCCGGGCAGCGCGGCGATCAGCGCGTCGAGGTTCTGGGTCACGTCGTGATCGCGCGTGCCCTCCTCGAAGCGCTCGGCGTTGCGCTGGTAGTGCCCCAGCGTGCGGCGGCTCGGCTCGTCGGTCATGGTCGACGCCGGAGCAGCACGAGCGCGACGGTGACCACGGCGCCACCGACGGCGGCGAGCATGACCTTGCGGCGGCGGGCCTCGCGATCGCGGGTGACGTCGAGGGAGATACGGTGGCCGGCCCGGACCCGCTCGAGGTGCGCGCGCACCGCGGCGATCCGCGCCTTGACCGGATCGTGGCTGGGCTGCGACGCGCCGGGAGCCTCGGCGCCGAACGAGCCGTCGAGGTCGCCGTAGTCGAGCACGATCCGATCGAGCAGCTCGAACGCGGCGACGCAGCGCTCGCCGTCGTAGCCAGCGTCGACGCACAGCTCGATCGCGAGCAGATCGGCGTCGCGCTCGCGCGCGGCGGTGACGATGTTGCGGCGGAGCCGGTACAGCACGA
Source organism: Myxococcales bacterium (assembly GCA_043737575.1). Classification (GTDB taxonomy): domain Bacteria; phylum Myxococcota_A; class Polyangia; order Haliangiales; family Haliangiaceae; genus UBA2376. Next base: position 4,856 of record JAYTAJ010000087.1, read on the forward strand.
CCTGCAGCGGCAGGAAGTACCAGCTGCGCGACAGCCGCGGGACGTGACCGAGGTGGTGGTGGGCCAGCTCGTGGGCGACCACCAGCGCCGCCGCGTCGTCGTCGGGCATCCGCTCGAGCAGTCGGCGACTGAGGTAGA
>JAYTAJ010000088.1:0-2143 GCA_043737575.1 Myxococcales bacterium
TTCGTCCAGCTCTTCGATGGGCTGGTCGCGGTGCACGACGGTGGCGCATCCGTCGCCGAGTTGCTGATCCAGGTGGTCGAGCGCTCGGGCTATCGCGAGTACGTCGAGAGCGATGACGGCGACGGCCCCGATCGCATGCGCAACCTCGCCGAGCTGGTGAACGTCGCGTCGGACTTCGACGCCGAGCACGGCGCCGACGGCGACGCGGTCACCGCCGCGCCGACCGGGCCGCCCGACGAGCGCGGCGACACCGAGGACGCGACGCCAGGCGGCCTGTCGGGCTTCCTCGAGCGCATCGCCCTGGTCGGCGCCGCCGACACCGCCGACGGTCGCGGCGAGACGGTGACGCTGATGACGATCCACATGGCGAAGGGGCTCGAGTTCGACACCGTGTTCCTGTGCGGCATGGAGGACGGCCTGTTCCCGTCGCTGCGCGCCCGCGAGGAGATGGACGAGCAGGCCGCGCTCGAGGAGGAGCGCCGCCTGGCCTACGTCGCGCTCACCCGCGCCAAGCGACGGCTGTACATCTCGAACGCGCGGCTGCGGCGGGTGTGGGGCGAGGTGAAGCAGCAGGTGCCGTCGCGCTTCCTCGACGACATCCCGCCCGCGTGCTTCGCGAGCGCGCCGCGTCGGCGGGCCGCGCCGCCGCCGCTGGCGATCCGCGCGCCGATGATGCGCGGGTCGAGCGCGCCGCGGCCCGCCTTCGACGAGCTCGATCAGCGGACCTGGGACGACGACGTGCCGGTGTTCCGCGCCGACGACGATCTGCGGGACGGCGGCGGTCGCTTCGCGCCCGGGTCCTTCGTCCGCCACCGATCGTTCGGCCGCGGTCGGGTGGTGTCGGCGACCGGCGGCGGGATGATGCAGCGGGTGACGGTCGAGTTCGTCGACGGCAATCCGGCGACCACCAAGACCATCGACGCGCGCTGGCTCGCTCCCGAATAATCGTACGCCGCCGCACATGACTCTTGACGGGTGTTAGCGGGAGGTGATGGGGTAACGGCAAGGGGGAACTGATGAACCGACTTCCGCTCGGCCGGATGATGACGCTTGTTTGCCTTGTGATCGCTGGATGTTCTGGCGACCCAGACGCCGGCGGCAAGACCGCCTTCCTCGACAACGACCCTTGTCCGCCCGGGGAGGAGTGGCAGTGCTACTCGGCGCCCCTCGAGACCGACGGGATCGGAGTCTGCCAGCGCGGCCTCAAGGTCTGTCGGCCGGACGGCACCGGCTACGGCGACTGCATCGGCGAGGTGACCCCGTCGTCCGAGCTGTGCGACGGCCTCGACAACGACTGCGACGGGCTGGTCGACGACAACTGCGGCCCGGGCAACTGCCACGGCCAGGACGGCATCAGCTGCTGGGATCTCAACTGCGATCACGAGTGCTCGCCTGGTGAGGACTCCGACGGTTCGGGCGAGTGCGATCCGGGCGACTGTCTCGGCACCTGCGATCCGTCGGCGTGCACGACGCAGGTCGGCCCCGCGGGTCCGCCGGGCGAGCCGGGCGCGACGGGCGCGACGGGCGCCACGGGCGCGACGGGCGCGACGGGCGCGGGGGCCGGTTTCGGCGCGTCCTTCTTCTTGCACCCCGCGGCGGTGACCGAGACGAACGCGAGCGCGAGCCCGAGGCGGATCGAATGACGCATGGATGGGGAGCTCCTGAGATCAGGCGGTGAAGCGATCGAAGGCCCAGTGCAACGCCACCGCGACCATCGCGATCGACACCACCAGCATGAGGACGCGGTACGCGCGGGTCGTGCGCACCAGGAACGCGAGCGGCAGGAACACCGCGACGATCGCGGCCTGACCGAGCTCGACGCCGACGTTGAAGCCGAGCAAGGCGCGGCCGAGGACATCGCCGGGGACGCCGAGCTCGGCGAGCACGCTCGAGAAGCCGAAGCCGTGCAGGAGGCCGAGCGTGAACGCCACCGCCCACCGCGCGTCGACGACGCGCCAGACGTTGTTCGCGGCGGCGGCGGCCACCGACAGCGCGATGCCGGTCTCGACCAGGCGGGTCGGCAGGCGGACCCAGCCGACGGTCGACAGGATCAGCGTGATCGAGTGGGCCAGCGTGAACGCGGTGACGACCTCGAGGACGTCGCGCACGACCGGGCCGAAGTGCGGGTTGGGCTGCCACGAGG
>JAYTAJ010000089.1:0-2142 GCA_043737575.1 Myxococcales bacterium
GTGCTCGAGCCACGTCACCGATGCCGACCTGCGCGCGGTGGTCGCCGCGGCCGGCGCCGAGGCCGGTCGGCGCCTCCGTGTCGTCGAGCAACGCGGCGCAGCGGGGGATCATCCTACGATCCCCGGCTTCCCCGAAGGCCGTTACCTCAAGCTGCTGATCGCGGTCGTCGATGGATAGTCAAGCGGTCTCGGCATCGAGCGGCGACGCTCTGCCCGCTGGATCTGCGTACCTGCGAATACCCGTTGACCGGCTGACGCTGCGCCGATACGAAAGCGCCATGATCTCGCGACTCGCCTCGCTTACGCGCCTCGCCCTCATCGCCAGCTGCCTGGCGATCGTGTCCGCCTGCTCGGGTGGCGCCAGCATCCCGCAGTGCCTGGACGGCGTCGACAACGACGGCGACGGCTTCATCGACGACGCCGACCCAGCGTGCGCGCTCGGCGACTCCGAGACCGGCGATCCGCTGGTCGCGTGCAACGACTCGGTCGACAACGACGGCGACGGCGACATCGACTTCCCCGCCGACCCCGGCTGCGAGCGCGCCACCGACACCGACGAGTTCAGCGAAGGCACCCCGGAGTGCCGCGACGACATCGACAACGACGGCGACGGCGAGACCGACTTCCCCGACGACCCCGGCTGCCTCAACGCCAACCAGGATGGCGAGGTTGACGACTGCCCCGACGGCGTCAACTGCCCGCAGTGCGGCGACGGCGTCGACAACGACGGCGACGGCAACACCGACTATCCCGCCGACACCGCGTGCGCGTCGGCCGCGGGCGAGCGCGAGTTCATGCTCGACCCCAACGCCTGCGGCGTCGGCAACGTCATCACGCCGCTGCCCGCCAACGGTCAGGTCGCCGGCACGCTCACCAACGGCACCAGCACCCTCGAGTCGGTGTCGTGCAACGGCCGCGGCCGCGAGATCGCGTACCTGGTCACGGTCACCGAGCCGGTGACGATGGTCGCGTCGACCGACTCCGGCGGCACCCTCGTCAACACCGTGCTCTACCTCCGCGGCACCTGCCTGCAGGCGGCGTCGGAGCTGGCGTGTCACGACGACCTCAGCCTCAGCAACAACCACTCGACGCTCACCGTCGATCTGCAGCCCGGCTCGTACTACCTGATCGTCGACGGCCGTGACGTCACGTCGGTCGGTCCGTTCCAGATGCAGGTCAACTTCTTCGTCGGTCAGGGCCAGGAGTGCACCGGCCCCACCGACTGCGCGACCGGCTACGTCTGCCGCGCCGTGCCGCCGTCGACCGTGACCACCTGCGAGCGGCCGGTGTGCAGCGATGGCCGCGACGACGACGGCGACCTGCTGATCGACTTCCCGATCGATCCCGGCTGCACCAACGCCACCGACAGCGACGAGACCGACCCGTGCCCGGGCGTCGGCTGCCCGGCCTGCGGCGACGGCACCGACAACGACGGCGACCTCGCGATCGACTACCCGGCCGACACCAGCTGCTTCTCGGCGTCGGGGACGTCGGAGGCCGACTGCCCGCTCGAGAGCGACGCCCTGATCCCGGTCGTGAGCGTCACCACCGCCAGCACCACCGCGGGCGCCAGCAACAGCCTGACGCCGACCTGCGGCTCGTCCAACCACACCGCGGGTGAGCGGGTCCACCTGCTCGACCTCCGGGTCAGCGTCGACACCCTCACGGTCTCGCACAACGCGTCGTTCGACGCGGTGACCTCGTTCGTCGACGCCAACTGCACGACCAGCCTGGCGTGCACCGACTTCCCGAACAGCATCACCCGCAACACCGTGGCGCCCGGCCGCTACGGCATCGTCGTCGACGGCTTCAGCAGCGGGACCGGTCCCTACGTCCTCACCGTCCGCGGCACGATCGCGGTCAACGGGTTCTGCAACGATCCGCTGGTCGCCGCGGGCGTGCTCACCTGCGCCGACAACACGACGTGCTCGGGCCCGGCCGGCATGGAGCGCTGCGTCCCCGCCGTCTGCAACGACACCATCGACGCCGACGGCGACGGCTTCCCGGGCTTCCCGACCGACCCCGGCTGCACCGCGCTCAACGACACCGACGAGACCGACGACTGCCCGGCCGGCCCGATGTGCCCGCAGTGCGGCAACGATCTCGACGACGACACCGACGGCTTCACCGACTACCCGATGG
>JAYTAJ010000090.1:0-4983 GCA_043737575.1 Myxococcales bacterium
CGACGCCGTGGCGCAGCGCCTCCAGCACCCCGTCGTCGGTGTTGGTCGCCGCCAGCTCCGACGACAGCTTGCCGAGCAGCGCGACCCGGCGCTCGCTCAGCACCCGGCCGGTCTCCTCGACGACCACGCACAAGACGCCGCGGATCCGACCATCGTCGTCGTGGAGCGGGCTGTACGAGAACGTGTGGTAGGTCTCCTCGCGGTAGCCGTCGCGCTCGAGCATGAGCAGGAGGCCCTCGTCCCAGGTCGCGCGGCCGGTGGCCTGCATCGACGCGATGCGCGGCCCGATCTCGGTCCAGATCTCGCTCCACACCTCGCGGGTCGGTCGGCCCAGCGCCCACGGGTGCTTGCTGCCGAGCGTGTCGGCCCGGTACGCGTCGTTGTAGAAGAAGCCCAGCTCGTCGCCCCACCCCATCCACATCGCGAACCGCGACGTCAGCATCGTCCGCACCGCGGCGCGCAGCGCGTGGGGCCAGCTCGTGACCGCGCCCAGCGACGTCGACGCCCAGTCCTTCGCGCGCATCAGCCCCGCCAGCTCACCGTCGCCCGGGAAGAGCAGCGTGAGGTCGGGCTCCGGGTGCATGGAGCCACAGCCTACAAGCATTCACCGCGATGGACGAACCCCGTCAGCCGGCGACGCGGCCGAACAGCACGTGGGTCGGCATCAGGCCGCCGCTCTCGGTGCCGAACCAGCCGTAGGCCTGGACCTCGCCCGCGTCGTCGGTGACGAACATCATCGTGCCGAAGCCGAAGCCGCCGACGCCGTCGTCGGCCCGGGTGTCGTCCTGGTGCGGCAGGCGGGTCGCGTCGAGGATGCGCACCGCGTACGCACCCGGCCAGCCCGGCACCTCGACCGGCGCACCGACGACCACGCCGACGTGGCCGGTGATCTTCGACGCCGACAGCGGCGACTTCAGGAACGCGAACACGTCGCCCGGCCGCGCGTCGCTGACGTGGGCCAGGCGCTGCCATCCCTTGCGGCTGCGATCGAGCGGCGCCCGGGCGATGGCGCGGTAATAGTCGCGCGCGACCGGCCGTGCGCTGCCCACCGCGCGCAGCGCCTTCGGCGCGGTCTTGCCCAGCAGCCACGTCGTCATGCCCGAGCAGTCGAACGCGTAGTAGCCGTCGTCGACGCGGACCTGGGTCCGGGCCTGGTACTTGGTCTCGCGGATCGACGCCCGCAGCCGGGTCACCAGCGCGACCAGCTTCGCCGCCGCCTTCGACGGCGCGTCGCCCGGCTGCACCGTCAGCTCCGCGCGCGGCACCCGCAACACGTCGTCGTGCTGCACCCGCTGCGCGCCGATCGTCGGCGGATGCGATCGCCGCTCGATCGTCCGTCCGCGCGGCTCACCACACGCCGCCAGCACCGCCAGCACGATCACCGCGAGGGCCCAGCGCATCGGTCGGTTGTGACACCGCGGACGCCGCCGCGCAAACCCGACCGCGTGCCGCTAGCGAGGCACGATCTGCAGGCCGCTCGCGCCGCCGTAGATCTCGATCGCGTAGCGCGGCGTGTCGCCGTGGACCGGGCCGGTGGCGAGGCGAGCGCCGCCGCCGATCGCGTCGAAGCCCTGGTCGTCGAGGCGGAGGTCGGAGATGCCACCGCTGACGGCGACGCCGACCCCGACCGCCGCCGGGCGGCGCAGGCCGAGGTCGCTCGCGCCGCCGTCGATCCGGATCGGGACGACGCGGGTGGGCGCCGGCAGGTCGAAGCGCGCGTCGCTGACGCCGCCGCCGATCTCGAGCCGCGCGAGCTTGCCCGCGGCGAGGTCGGCCTCGAAGCGCGACAGCCCACCGCGGATCTGCAGCGTCCACTCGACCGCAGGGTGGAGGACGATCTCGACGTCGCGGTCGTCGCCGACGAGCGCGGCCCGCAGCCATGACCCGATCGTCGTGGGCCACGACAGCCGCAGCTCCGACGACGACACCCGCAGCCGGGGCGCGACGCCGTCGCCGTAGACGATCGCGATCAGGTCCGTGGCGTCGCGGTCGATGCGCACCAGCGCGTCGGCCAGGCCGGACGTGATCGTCAGCCGCATCCGGGTCTGGCCAGCGTACGGGATGGTGACGCCGCCGAGCTCGGCGTCGGCGGCGTGATCGGGCGCGGTGCAGAACGGATGAGACGCATGGAATTGATCGGTCGTCATGGCTGGCTCCGATCGCGCGCCGATCGGCATCGCCGAGCACGGCCGGCTGCGGTTCGGTTCCGGCGCCGCGCGCCTGGCGCTGCGCGGGGCGCGGATCAAGGACCTCTATCGCGCCAGCTTCGACGGCAAGCGGCCCCAGGTGACCGTGACCGCGAACGGTGAGGTCGAGATCCAGTACAAGGGGTTCTCGTGGTTCGGCGCGCGCGACGTCGCCGCCCAGCTGACGTTGACGACCGCCGTGCCGTGGTCGATCGAGATCCGCCGCGGCGTCTCGCACCTCACCGCCGACCTGCGCGAGCTGCAGATCACGTCGATCGAGATCGTCGGCGGCGCCAGCGAGTCCGAGCTATCGCTACCGCGCCCGCGCGGCACCGCCACGCTGCGCGTGCTCGGCGGGGCGAGCCGTCTCGCGATCCGGCGCCCGCGCGGCACCGCCGCACAGATCTCGGTGCGCGGCGGCGCCAGCAACCTGGCCTTCGACAGCCAGCGTCTCGGCGCCGTCGGCGGCACGACCCGCCTCTCGACGCCCGGCTGGGACGCCGCGCCCGATCGCTGGTCGATCGAGCTCACCGGCGGCGCCAGCGACGTCTCGGTGATCGAGGAGTAGACGGAGTCTCGAACCTGGACGCTGGCTGGAACGCGGACCGCGGCGCGTACCCGACCGGGCGCCTCGTTCGTCCTTGGGTCATGAACCTGATCGTGTCCAACCTGTCCACGATCGGCGCGATCGTGGTGCTCATGGCGCTCTTCGCCGCGGTCGAGCTCGTCATTCCCTACCAGGCCCGCGGGCGCTGGCATCGGTTGCATTTGCGGCCCAATCTGGCACTGACGTTCCTCACGTTCGCGACGGGGCTGTTCCTCAACACCGGCCTGGTGTTGCTGCTCCTGTGGCTGGGCGAGCGTGGGTTTGGGATCCTGCGGTGGGCTCCCATCGGGCCAGTCGCGGCGGGCGTCCTGGGCGTGGTGGTGCTCGAACTCTCATACTACCTGCTGCACGTCGCGATGCACAAGGTGCCGGCGTTCTGGCGGGTGCATCGCGTGCACCACTCCGATCCGGTGGTCGATGTGACGACGACCGTCCGGCAGCATCCGTCGGAGGGCCTGCTGCGCTACGGAGCGATGACGCTGTTCGCGTGCGGGTTCGGCGTCGGGATCGGCGCGTTTGCGGTGTACCGAGGCTGGTCGGTGCTCAGCGGACTCTTCGAGCACGCCAATGTCCGCCTCCCGCACTGGCTCGAGCGCTTGATGTCACTCGCGACGCTGTCGCCAGGACTGCACCGCATCCACCATTCGCGTGACCCGCGAGAGGCCGATACGAACTACGGGAACATCCTCATCGTCTTCGATCGCGTCTTCGGGACGTTCACACCAGCGGCGCGCGACCAGAAGATCGCCTGTGGCCTCGATGGGTTCGACGATCCCAAGACACAGACCACGGCGGGCCTCTTGTCGATGCCGTTCGACGAGCCTCCTCGGATCGTGGTGTGATCGGTGGCGGCGCCGATGTCCACACCGCCCACCCTCCTCGCCGCGATCGAGCGCAGCCGCCGACGGCTCTGGGCTATCTGCTACCGGATGACCGGGCAGCTCCAGGACGCCGAAGACCTGTGCCAGGAGGCGATCGCCCGCGCCATCGAGCGCGGCGACCAGCTCGCGAGCGATGATCCGACGGGTTGGCTGGTCCGGATCACGACGACGACCTGTCTCGATCATCTGCGCCGGGCGACGGTCCGCGAACGCGTCACGTCGCTGAGCGATCCCCTGGATCTCGCCGAGGTCTCGGCCGGCCACCCCAGCGGTGACCCCGAACGCTCGACCATCCTGAGGGAAGACGTCCGCTACGCGGTGGTGGTGGCGCTGCAGAGCCTCACCCCCCGCCAGCGCGCGACACTGGTGCTGCATGATGTCTGTGACCGGTCGCTGGGCGAGGTCGCCGCCGTGCTCGACATCAACGCGAACGCCGCCAAGGCGCTGCTGCATCGGGCGCGGGTGGCGCTCGCCGCCGCGCGCCGCCGCGACGACGTCGACATCCCGGTCGACCGTGAGGTCGTCGAGGCGTTGGCACGCGCGGTCGAATCCGGCTCGCTCGAAGCCATCTCCGCCCTGCTCGCGGAGGACGCCTGGGGCGTCGTCGACGGCGGCGGCCTGGTCCCCGTGGCGACCGCGCCGAGCCTCGGCCGCGAGGCCGTGGCGCGTCGCTTCGCCAATGCCTGGCGGCGGCTGGAGAACGTTCCGCTCAGCGCCGAGGTTCGCCGCCTCAACGGCGAGCCCTCGGTGATCGTCCGGGTCGCCGGTTCGCCGCAGGCGGTCGTGGCGATCATCCATCTCGAGTCGCGGTGCCAACAGATCGCGGCGCTGCGCATCGACCGCGATCCGCGCCGCACCGCCGCCTTCGCCTTGCCGCACTGACATCCGGACTCCCGTGGACCTCTCTGACCAATCGATGTAGTCGGCCATCCCCTCAAGTCCAGGTGAGTCGTGCCCACACCGCAGCGTGATCGGTGGTGTCGCGAGTGTCGGTGATGCGGCCGACCTCGTGGACCCGTAACCCGCGGGTGAGGATGTGGTCGACCGAGAAGAGGTAGCCGACCGTCGCACCGACGCGGCGGGTGGTCCAGTCGAGGTCGGCGGCCGCGGCGACGCCCGCCATCCGGTGGCTGTTGAAGTCGCCCCCGAGGATGACGCGCTCGAACCCGCGGACGTGGCGCACGGCCGCTTGGACCTGCTCGCGTCGGGCGCGTCGGGAGAGCTGGAACGGCGTCGCGAGGTGCAGGCTGCAGACCTCGACCACGCCGAGCGGTGTCATGACCGTCGCGTAGGTCGCCGACCGCCGGAC
>JAYTAJ010000091.1:0-2139 GCA_043737575.1 Myxococcales bacterium
CCGCCTCGCCGCGCGCCACGCACTGGCGGATGATCTCGACCAGCGTCCGCGTCTTGCCGGTGCCGGGCGGGCCGTGGATCAGCGCGACGTCGAGGGCGCGCAGCGCGTCGGCGATGGCGCCGAGTTGCGCGGTGTCGAGCTCCGGATCGAACTGCTGCCACATGGTCGCGCGCGCAACCGCGGCCGGGCGCTCGCCGAGTAGCACGCCGACCACGCGCCGCAGCGCGCTGGTGGCCTTGGCGTTGCGGGCCCGCGCGATCGCGCGATCGCCGCGATCGAACGTCGACTCGGGCGCCTCGACGTCGAGGTTGCAGCCGGCGTCGAGGATCGCCTCGGGCAGATCGCCGCCGATCATCACGATCAGATCGCCGTGATCGGGCCGCGCGATCACGCCGCGCACCGCTTCGGGCTCGCCGGGCGTGTTGCGCCACAGCACGACCGGATCGCCGGGCGCGAGCCGCACGTCGTCGAGATCGACGTGGCGCGGCGGCGTGAGCCAGACCCGCGTGCGCCCGCCCGGCGCGGGGCGGAAGTCGGCCACCTTCACGTCGGCCAGCGCCAGCCCGCGCGCGACCCGCGTGCGCAAGGTCGTCCCTTCGCGCGCCGCCAGGTACCGCGCGCGCGCGGTGGCGCGTTCGGCCCGCCACAAGGCGGCCAGCCGATCGAGCCACGCGTCGGTGTCGTCCACGGCTGCGAGGGTAAACCCGCGGAAGACCCACAGGCGACAAGCAGGGCGACGACCTGCCACTGGCCCAGGGCATACCCCCATAGGCGTTAAGCACGGAGCCGCCGCAGGTGGCGAAGGAACGCGGCGGCTCGGCGCTCGCGACAACGGGTGCCGTCCCGCGCAAGGTGCTCAAGGAACCGGCCGAGCAGCGCGGGCACGTCTCGAAGAGAGATGGGGAGCAGTGCCGCGGTGATGGCCTGCCAGACGAACGCCATCACCCGCCACGGCTCAGCGACGGCCGTGGCGACGCCGCGCCGTCGTCGACCGCCAGGCGTCGAGTTCGCGGCGCGCATCCCGCCCGCCGCGATGGGTGCGTCAGCCGGCTGCGCAGGGGGGAACTGCCACCATCTCGGGTGTGGCGATCTTGCGGGCGACCTGCGTGAGCAACAGCTTGGCGAGGATCCACGAGCGAATGGTGTCGTCGCGGAAGTTCGGCAGGCGATCGAGGCCGGCGATCGACTTGTCGCGCTTGATGCTCAGCTCGACCTGCCAGCGGAGGCCGTACAGCTCCATGATCTGGTCGGTCAGGAGTCGATTGCGCGGCACGGTCGTGAACAGCACGACGAAGTCCGCCATCTCCAGCGACTCCGGGGTGACGTCGGCCCCCTGCTCGCGCCTGAGGCGCGTCCGCGCCTCCTCGGCCTTGTCGGGTGGCAGCCGCACCGCGCACATGCGACCACGGATGGGCTGGTGGTCTTGAGGGCGCACGCACGCGGCCCACTCGCGCGCGACGCCGGGCCTGGTCAGCCGCGAGAGCTTCTCGCGAACGTCGAGGGGCGACCCGTAGATGTCGTAGAGCGGGAGCGCGCCGCGATTGTGGCGCACCAGAACGTCGGCGCCCTTCTTCACGATCGCCGCGATCCCGGGCGGATTGGCGTAGCCGCGGTCACCCAGCCACAACTGGCCCCGCTTCACGTTCGCCGCGAAGCGTTTGAACGTCTCGCCACCCTTGTCGTCGGTCACGTCGACCGTGACGATCTTGAGGTCCGTCAACCGCAAGGCATAGTGGACGCGCACCGTCGTGCCCTTGCTGCCCGGGCGCGACACGGTGCTGGCGTCGACGATCAGCATCTCGTAGCCGGCCCACCGTGCCGCGGCGAAATCTCTGGCGGCGTTGGTGAGCTCCGCCAGCAAGGCCGTCAAGAACGGCGCGAACCTCCGCATCCAGAGGTGGAGCGCGACCGCCGACATGTCGATCAATCCGGCGGCGGCCGCGATCGCCGCGGTGGTCTTCAGCGACGTGTTGGTCGCCACGTGGTGCAGCACCATCCGCAACGGGACCACGACGTCCGTCACCTTCGTCCCCAGGTGAGCCGGCCGCTTCTTCGGGCTGACGCCGTGGGTCGCCGCCAGTTCTCGCCAGTTCGGTGGCAACTGGCTCTCGATCATCGGCCAGTCGCCGGCCAGCTCCG
>JAYTAJ010000092.1:0-11494 GCA_043737575.1 Myxococcales bacterium
GGAGGCCAGGTCGGCATCCTGTTCCAGCCGGCCGAGCTGGTGGTGATCGTCGGCGCCGCGTTCGGCACCTTCATCATCTCGTCGCCGGGCAAGATGAAAGCGCGCGTGAAGCACGTGCTGGTGGTGGCGTTGAAGGACACCATCCCCAAGAAGAAGGACTACCTCGACCTGCTGAAGCTCGAGTACGAGCTGTTCATGCTGGCGCGCCGCCAGGGCGTGCTCGCCCTCGAGCCCCACGCCGCGGATCCGCAGAAGAGCGACATCTTCAAGAAGTATCCCTTCGTCAACAAGGATCCGATGTACCGGACCTTCCTCGCCGAGGCACTGCAGCACATGGCCAACGGCGTGTCGGCCGACGATCTCGACGCGCTGCTCGACGCCGAGCTCGACACCTTCGACAAGTTCAACCACCTCGGCGGCAGCCTGTTGCGCACGGTCAGCGACGCGCTGCCCGGCATCGGCATCGTCGCCGCGGTGCTCGGCGTCATCGTGACGATGGGTCACATGGACGCGCCGCCCGCGGTGATCGGCCACCACGTCGCCGCCGCGCTGGTCGGCACCTTCCTCGGCATCTTGCTGTCGTACGGCCTGGTGTCCCCGCTGGTCGGCGCCTGCGAGTACCAGGAGGTCCACCACCGCCGCTTCCTCGAGGCGATCCGCGCCGCGGTCATCGCGGTCATGCGCGGCGCCGCGCCCGCCACCGCGGTCGAGTTCGGCCGCAAGATGATCTTCCCCGACGAGCGCCCGTCGTTCCAGGAGCTGGACAAGGCGCTGTCGAGCCTGAAGGGCGGCTGAGGTGCGGCCGCCGCCACCGACGGCGGGGCGTCGTCGCGTCGTCAAGAAGATCCAGGGCCACGGCCACCACGGCGGCGCCTGGAAGATCGCCTACGCCGACTTCGTCACCGCGATGATGGCGCTGTTCATGGTGCTGTGGCTGCTGGCGTCGACCGACGCCAAGGCCCGCAAGGAGATCTCGAACTACTTCCGGTCCGGCATCATGCCCGACTCGATCACCACGATGAGCGGCGGCGCCCAGGTGGTGCCGTCGATGATCGAACAGTCGCCGCAGTCGCCGACCGATCCCGAGATGATCGAGACCGTGCGCGATCTCAAGCAGTCGATCCGCGAGGTCGCGTCCACGCACAGCGAGCTCGCCGAGATCGCGGCGCGGGTCCGCGTGGTCACGACCGAGGACGGCACGCTGATCGAGATCGTCGACGAGGACGGCGGCGACAGCCTGCTGTTCGACTCGTCGTCGGCCCGGCTCAAGCCCCAGCTGGCGACCTTCCTCACCGTCCTGGCCCCGGTCCTCGCCGACCGCGTCGAGACCATCGAGATCCTCGGCCACACCGACGCCCGGCCGTTCGCGGCCGGCGCCACCAAGTCCAACTGGGAGCTGTCCTACGAGCGCGCCGCCGCGGCGCGCAAGCTGCTCGAGGCTGGCGGCGTCGAGCCGACCCGCATCGTCGGCGTGATCGGCCGCGGCTCGGCGACGCCGCTCGATCGGACGCATCCCTACGCCGCGACCAACCGCCGGCTGTCGGTGTTGCTGCGTAAGCACGCGCCGACCGCCGGTGTCGAGCAAACGCCGTGACGCCGGTCGGTTGACGATCGCTCGACGAGCGCTTGACGATCGAGGGCCACGCTGGCGATCGATCGGCGCCAAGCCCGCGAACGATCAGCGCCGCGCGTGGCACGACGGTTGCTGAAGCACCCGGCATGCAACTGCGTCCGGCGATCGTCCTTGCGCTGCTGCTCGCGCTCGCGCCGACCTCGGTGCGCGCCGAGCCCGCGCTGGCCAGCGCCGAGGTTCGCCTCGCGTTCGGCCTCGCGACCGGCGGCGGCGCCGGGCGCTCGTCGATGCGGGCGTCGCCGCTGGTGCTCGCCGCGGGCGGCGCGGTCGCCATCCGCGATCAGCCGAGCACGGCGGCGTACGCGAGCCTCGTCATCGAGACCCTCGATCGCACCGGCGTCGGTGGCGAGGCCGGGCTGATGCTGACGCCGTCGGATCGGTTCCGGCTGCGCGCCGGCGCGATCGCGATCGTCCGGCCCTACACCCTGTGGGGCGCTGCCCTCGGGGGCTCGCGCTGCTGGCGGCTCGGCGGTGTCCGCACCTGCGGCGACGTCGCGGTCGATGTCTTCGTCGGCGGCACCGACCTGCCGCCCAAGACCGCGGTGTTCCAGGTCCTCTTCGGCCTCGGCGTGGTGATCGATGTCCGGTGACCGGCTCGTCGTGGCGGCGGTGATCGCGGCGCTGGTGGCCGGGTGCAGCGGCGAGCCGGTGTGCGTGCGCAACAGCGACTGCGCGGCGCCGCTGACCTGCACCGCGAGCGGCGTGTGCGGCGACGAGTACGCCGATGCCGCGACCGTCGATGCGGTGGCGGCGACCGACGCGACGGAGATCGATGCGATGGACGCGGGTGCGATCGATGCGATCGATGCGACCGATGCGGTCGATGCGACCGATGCGAGCGCGACGGACGCGATCGACGCGGTCGTCGCCACCGACGCGATCGCGCTCGACGCGGTCGTCGCCACCGACGCGGGGATCATCTCCAACGAGACCGTCGGCAGCCCCGGCCCCGGCATCCCGCCCATCGTCAACGACTTCTTCCCCGACGCGCGGCAGGCCGCCGACCATCCCATCGAGCCACCCATCGTCAACGACCGCGTCACGCCCTGATCGGATCCCCATGTCGCCACTCGCCCCGCGTCCCCATGCCGCTCCGGCCAACGAGCTCGGTCGCCTCACCGCGCTGCTCGATGGACTGCCGACCTTGCCCATCGTGTCGATCCGCCTCGGCGAGGTCCTGCACGCGCGCCGCTCGACGGTCGATCAGGTCGCCGAGCTGATCGGCGCCGATCCCAGCCTCAGCGCCAAGCTGTTGCGGCTGGTGAACTCGTCGTACTTCGGCATCCCCGGCGGCGTCACCACGATCGCCCAGGCGATCCCGTTCGTCGGCTTCAACACGATCTACCAGCTCGCGCTCAGCGTCTCGGTGCTCGAGACGCTGCACACCCCGTCGGGCGGCGTCTACGATCCGCGGCCGCTGTGGCTGCACTCGCTGGCGGTCGCCGCCGCGGCGCGCGTGATCGCCGAGGATCTGCGCCACGCCGATCCCGGCAGCCTGTTCACCGCCGGGCTCCTCCACGACATGGGCAAGATCGCGCTGGCGAAGCTCGCCCCCGATCAGTTCCTGCGCTCGATCGAGGTCGCCGAGCAGGAAGGCCTGTCGTCGCCCGCGGCCGAGGTGCGGGTCGGGCTGCCGACCCACCATCAAGTCGGCGCCGACCTGGCGCGGCGGTGGCGGCTGCCCGCGAGCCTGATCGCGCCGATCGAGAACCACCACGGTATCCTCGAGCCCGAGCTGCGGGCCCGGCTCTCTGCGCCGGCGCGGCTCGGCGCCGAGATCGTCGCCGTCGCCGATCTGATCGGCGGCGCGATCAGCCACACCGCGGGCGAGGAGCCAACCTCGATCGTCGATCCGACGCCGATCCGCGCGCTGCTCGACGCCCTCGGCGTCAGCGACGCCAAGCGCGACTCGCTGCACCGCCGCGTGATGCTCGAGCTCGAGCGGTCGCGGCCGTTCCTCGATCTGCTGACGTAGCGAGTGCGAGCCCAGCACGGCCTCGAGATCTGACAATTTTTCAACGATCCGAAGGGCCGCGCGGCTCTTCCGGATCGTTGAGAATTTCGGATCTCGAAGTGTTCACCCGCTGCCGTGGGTCCGCGATAGCGCGACCGCTGTGCCAGGCAGAATTATGGCTACACTCAGCATCTCGCATATGATATAAGCGAAATCAAATGCCGCCCTCGCAGCTGCAACTGCACCTCGATCGGCCACGGCCTCCGATCGGACGCGGGGGGCGTCGAGAGGGCGCGGGCCGCAAGCCAAACGGTGCAGCAGCGGGACACGTCCACGGGGTGCGGCCCTTCCTGTCGTCGCGGCATCCGGTGCATGTCGTGCTGCGGTTGTCGCCCGAAGTCGGCAGGTTGCGGCGGCGCGACGCGTATCAGGCGTTTCGCCGCGCGCTGCTGACGTCGCTGGCGCGCGGCGACTTTCGCGTCGTCCACATCTCGATCCAGGCGACGCACGTGCACCTGCTGTGCGAGGCCGACGATCGGATCGCGCTCGCGAATGGCGTGCGCGGGCTGTCGATCTCAGCGGCGCGCCGCTTGAACGCGGCGGTTGCGCGGCGCGGGCGGGTGTTCGTCGACCGCTATCACGCGACGGCGATCTCGTCGCCGAGGCACAGCCGCGCCGAGCTCGCGTACGTCCTCAACAACTGGCGAAAGCACCGCGAGGATCGCGCGGGCCTCGCGCCGCGGCGTGCGCAGGTCGATCCGTACTCGTCGGGGATCGGGTTCGCGGGCTGGGCCGGCCGCGAGGGCGTGCAGTTCGCGTGGCCGCGCGGGTACGAGCCGCTGCCGGTGACCTATCCGACGACGTGGTTGCTCACGGATGGATGGAAGCGGTGGGGACCGATCGCGCTCGCCGAGGTCCCCGGGCCGCGCCGCCGCTGACGCCGGGGGCCGCGGCGACCGCCGTGAGCCGCTGGGGTCAGGCTTTCGGCAGCGTGATCGTGAAGCACGCGCCGCGGCCGGGGGCGCGGCGGTAGCCGATCGAGCCGCCCTGGGCCTGGATGGCGTGGGCGGCGATCGCGAGGCCGGTGCCAGCGCCGCCCGGGCGCTGCCAGATCTGGGCCTCGAAGATCATGCCGGTCAGCTCGGGCGCGACGCCGGGGCCGTCGTCGGTGATCACGAACGACACCGCGTCGCCGACGATGAGGATCTCGACGTCGATCGAGCCGCCGATCGGCGACGCGGTGGCGGCGTTGCGGAGGACGGCGCTCAGGACCTGCTCGGTGAGCGCGGCGGTGGCGCGGACCGAGACCGGCGGCGCCGAGGCGATGCGCACCGCGGCGCGCTCGCGGACCGTGCCGCCGATCTGGCGCAGCGTGCGATCGAGGAGGCCCTGGGCCGACACCGCGCGCAGCACCGGCTTGCCGTCGCGGATGAACTTGCGCATCTCGACGAACTGGGCGACGCCCTCGCTGCTGGCGGTGGCGAGGTCGGCGACGAGGGCGCTCAAGGTCGCGTCGCCGCTCTGCTCGGCCAGCTCGGCGATCTCGCCGATCGCCGCGTCGAACGACTGCATGATGCCGGCGACGCCGTGGATCAGCGTGCCCGACATCGCGCCGACCGCGGCCTGGCGCAAGAGCTCGTCGAGGCGCGACCGCCGCGGCCGATCGACGTCGACCGCCCAGTCGGTGGTGACGGCGGTGAGGACGCCGCTGCGGCGCCGCGCCAGCTCGGCGAGGTGACAGATCACCTCGCGGGTCTCGTCGCCGTGGCCGCCCGCGGTCATGCGCAGCCGACCGGGGCCGTCGATCGGGAGATCGAGGCGCCAGTCGTCGGCAGCGGCGGCGCCGGCGCCGTCGTGACGCTCGGTCTGGCCGGCGATCGCGACGCCGTCGACAGCGCAGCCACACCAGATCACACCGGTCACCATGCCGGCCCGCATCGCGACGACCTCGCCGAGCTCGACCAGATCATGGGTGTCGGCGAGCTCGACCTCGATCTGGCCGAGGCTGAACGCGCTCTCGAGCGACGCGGTCAGCATCCGGGTGCGGCGTCGCTGCTCGAGGGCGCGGGTCAGGACGATCTCGATCTCGTCGTACCAGGGCTTGCCGACCTTGAACGGCGCGTCGGGCTCGAGCAGCGCGGCGCGGGCCCGCTCGTCGGTGTAGCCGGTGAGCAGGATGCGGATGATGCCGAGCTGCTGATCGCGCGCGAAGTCGAGGACCTCGATGCCGTCGTGATCGGGCATGCGCAGATCGGAGATGATGACGTCGAAGCGGCGGGCCGCCAGCGCGGCGAAGGCCTCGACGGCACCGGCGGCGGAGGTCACCGCGTACTGCGGCGACAGCTCGTCGCACAGCGCGGTGCGGACGTCGTCGTCGTCGTCGACGACCAGGATCGAGACTTGGTTCATGACAGCTCCTTGGCCGCGCGCGGGCGCAGCTGCTCACTCGCAGGGACGGTGATCTCGAATCGCGCACCGATGGTGCGTTGCTTGTGGACGACGTCGCCGCCCCACAGCCGGGCCAGGCGCTGGGCGGTGGCGAGGCCAAGCCCGGCGCTGCCGGCGGCGGCGACCGGCTCGAACAGCCGCAGCGCCAGCGCGGCGGGCACGCCGATGCCGGAGTCGTCGACGGCGATCACCCAGACGTCGCCGCGGCGCTCGACGCTGAGCGCCAGCTCGCCGCCGGCCGGCATCGCGGTGACGGCGTTGTCGATGACGCTGCCGACGACGTGGTGCAGCGGCTCTTGCGGCACGTGGGCGGGCAGCGGATCGCCGTAGTCGCGCCGCACCACGATGCGATCGAGCCGGCCCGAGAACATCGCCAGCGCGGTGTCGAGCTCGCGGCCGAGATCGAGCCAGCGCGGCTCGCAGTCGAAGGCGCCGGCGCGATGCAGGCGCACCACCGCGGCGACGTGCTCCTCGATCCGCACCGCGACGCCGCGGGCCCGATCGATCAGCGGCTCGAGCTCGGCGCGGCCGGGATGATCGGGGTGGGCCGCGACCCGGACGCCGAGGGTGCGCAGGGTGCTGGTCAGCGCTGCGACCGGGTTGTTGAGGTGGTGCGCGAGGCCGGCGGCGAGCTCGCCGATCGCGGCGCGCCAGCCGACCCGCGACACCTGGCCGGCGAGCACGGTGATCTCGTGGTTGCGATCGGCGATCTGGCGCTGCGCGGCGCGCAGCTCGGTGACCAGGCGCTGCAGCTCGGCGTGGGCGGCGTACAGCGCGCTGTGCTTGGCGAGCAGATCGCGCTCGAGCTCGCGGCGCTCGGTGGTGTCGCGGGCGAGGCACGCGGCGAGCGCGCCGAGCTGCGGATGCACGACGTGGGCGACGGTCAGCTCGACGTAGCGCGGGTAGCCGTCGCTCTGCTGGACTGCGACGTCCTCGTAGTGACCGGGGTGATCGACGATCGCGGGGCCGTGGCGCTCGCCGTCGATCACCAGCACCGCCTCGACCGGCAGCCCGATCAGCTCGGCGGCGGGGCGACCGATCAGCTCCTCGAAGCGACGGTTGGCGCTGACGACCGTACGATCGCTCCGCGCCACGACGAAGGCGGCCTCGAAGCCGCAATCGAAGAGCAGGCCGAATACGACCTCGGCCACCGGAGCCAGCTGAGCCATGGTCGGTGAATCGGCCGGGTCGGCAGGTCGTTGAGCGTCAAGCCCGCCGACGCCACCGCGCCCGGCCGCGTCGCAGCGCGGACTTGCACGCGGCATAGGCCTTGCTGCATGCGGTGCCGTGACCCGGATCTTCGACACCGTCGACCACCTCGCGAGCGCGATGAGCTTTCATCGCGATCGCCACTCGGTGCTCGCGGGCAACCTGGCGAACATGGACACGCCCGGGTATCGGCCTGCCGATCTCGAGCGGACCCACGCCGCGGGCGCACCAGGCGAGCTGACCCGCACCGCCGCGGCCCACATCGGCGTCGGCGGTCCCGACGACGCGCGCCTGGTCTTCGACGACGGTGGCAACCTGGCCGGCCCCGACGGCAACTCGGTCCAGCTCGAGCGCGAGCTGGGCAAGATGGACGCGAACCGCGTCCGCTACTCGACCTCGGCGGAGCTGGTGACGCGGCGCCTCGCGCTGCTGCGCTACGCGGCCGGCGACGGCAACGGTTGATCGAAGGAGACCCAATGGATTTCTTCACGTCGATGGAAGTCTCTGCCTCCGGCCTGTCGGTCGAGCGCACCCGCATGACGGTGGCGGCCTCGAACCTGGCCAACGCGTCGACGACCCGCGCGGTCGGCGGCGGCGCCTACCAGCGCAAGGACGTCGTCGTCCAGTCGGTGCCCGTGCCGGGCGGACCCGCGGGCGTCAACGGCGTCGCGGTCACCGCGCTGCGCGCCGACACCCTGCCGCCGCGCCTCGAGCACGATCCGACCCACCCCGACGCCGACGCCGACGGCAACGTCGCCTACCCCAACATCAACCCGGTCGAGGAGATGGTCGACATGATCACCGCGTCGCGGGCCTACGAGGCCGGCATCACCGCGATGTCGTCCGCCGTCAGCATGGCCGAGCGCGCGCTCGGGATCGGTCGCTAGCCATGACCCCGATCCGCCCGGTCGACGTGTCGTCGCTGCTCGGCAGCGAGGGCGTCGCCCGTCCGCGTCCGAGCGAGAGCGGCGGCGGCTTCGCCGCGACGTTGTCCGATGCGATCGATCAGGCGCGCGCCAGCGAGCAGGCGTCGGTCCAGGCCGCCAAGGGCTTCGCCGCCGGCGACCCCGCGGTCGGCATCCACGAGGTCGTGATCAGCGCCGAGGAAGCCAACATCTCGCTGCGCTACGCGACGACCTTGAAGAACAAGGTCCTCGACGCCTATCGCGAGCTGATGAGCACGCAGGTCTAGACCGATCGCCATGGCCCCTCCTCCGCCGCCCGCGAATCCCGGCGCCGCTGCCAAGCAGGTCGTCGCCCAGCTGCGCACGCTGTGGATCAAGGCGCCGCGCCCGGCCCGCTTCGGCGGCGTCGCGGTGCTGGCGCTGGTGATCGGCGCGATCGCGTACCTGACGCTCGCGCCCGGCCCGGCGCCGTGGGTCGCGGTGTCGGGGTCGATGTCGCACGACGACGTCGTCGAGCTGTCGGGGCTCCTCGCCAGCCGCAACATCCCGCAGCGGGTCGACGGCGCGGGCAAGAGCGTCGAGGTCCCGCCCGATCGGCTGATCGAGGCGCGGATGATCGCGAGCGCGGCCGGGCTGCCGCGCGGCGGCACCGGGCTCGAGTCGTTCGACAAGACCGCGTTCGGCCGGACCCGCTTCGACGAGGAGGTCCAGTACCAGCGCGCGATGCAGGGCGAGCTGGTCCGCAGCATCTCGTCGCTGGCGCCGGTCGAGAGCGCCCGCGTCCACGTCGCGCCGGGCAACGACTCGCCGTTCCGCGACAACGAGAAGCCGCCGACCGCGTCGGTGACGCTGCGGGTCCGCCCGGGCGTGACGCTCACGACCGATCAGGTCCGCGGCGTGAAGCAGCTGGTCGCCTCGGCGATCACCGGCATGACCGCCGATCACGTCGCGGTGATCGATCAGCACGGCACCGTGCTGAGCGCCGACGACGACACCGCGAAGAAGAGCTCGGGCGCGGCCGAGCACGAGGCCGCGATCGGCCAGCGGGTCCGCGGCCTGCTCGAGCGGATCGTCGGCCCGGGCCACGTCGCGGTCGTGGTGTCGGTCGAGATGGATCGCCGCCGGGTATCGCAGTCCGAGGAGATCTGGGATCGCGATCGCGCCGCGATCCGCAGTGAGACCCACGCGGGCGCGCTGGCGCCGAGCCCCGCGATCAACAGCGGCATCGCCGGCGTGCAGGGCAACCTGGCAGGCACGCAAGGCGCGGGCGGTGGCGCCGGCAGCGCGGCCGGCGGCGCGATGGTCGGCACCGACACCAAGAACTGGGAGATCACGCGCACGGTGCGCCAGACCGACGAGCCCGAGGAGAAGATCGGCCGCGTCCGCCTCGCGATCCTGGTCGATCACCGCACCGACGCCGCGGGCGTCACGGCGCCGCTGCCGCCTGGCGACCTCGCGCAGATCGCCCAGCTCGCGCGCCAGGCCGCCGGCCTCGACGAAGGTCGCGGCGACGCCCTCGAGCTGCAGTCGTTCGCGTTCATCGCCGACGCGCCGCCGGCCCCCGCGCTGCCGGCGATCGAGCCGGCGACCTTGCCGCTGCCGCTGCCGGTGCCGCTGCCGATCGCCGCGGGCGCGGGCGCCGCGCTGCTGGTCCTCGCGGTGGTGATCGCGACGCTGTTGCGCCGCCGCCGCCGCCGCAACCAGGTGGTGATCCCGGTGCTCGCGCTGCCGGCGCCGCTCAGCGAGCTCGAGCGCGCCCTCGACGGCCCGGCCGAGACCAACGACCTGCCCAAGCTCGCCGCCGCCGGCCAGCGCTCCCTCGAGGAGCGCGTCCTCGGCGCGGTCCGCAGCGACATGCCGCGCGCGGCCCGCGTCCTCGCCTCGTGGCTGTCCGAACCCGATCCCAAGCCGAGCAAGTCATGATCCCCACCACCATCACCACCCGCCTCGGCACGCCGATCCGCGCTCGCCACAAGGCCGCCATCGCCGTGCTCGCCCTCGACGAGGAGCTCGCGGGCCAGCTGATGGCGCTGCTCGACGACACCCAGCTGCGCGCGCTGTCGACCGCGGTCGACGAGCTCGATCTGGTGCCGCCGGCCGGGCTGATCAAGGTCCTCGAGGAGCTCGAGGTCGCGCTCGCCGGTCCGATGTCGGTGTCGAGCAACGGCGGCGGCGCCTACGTCCGCCAGCTCGCCGCCCGCTCGCTCGGCGAGGATCGCGCGCGCCGCCTGTTCGCGCCGCCGGTCGAGACCGTGCCGCCCGCGCCGATCGAGCAGCTGCGCTCGGCGCGCACCCAGGCCCTCGCCGATCTGCTGATCGAGGAGCACCCGCAGATCGCGGCGGTGGTCCTGACCCAGCTGCCGTCGATCACCGCGGCCCGCGTGCTCGCGGGCATGCCGCCCGATATCGCGGCCGAGCTGACGGCCCGCGTCGCCGCGCTCGAGGAGATCCCCGATCACGCGGTGCTCGAGGCCAGCGAGTCGCTGGTCCGCGCGCTCGCCGCGACCGGCGGCCTGGCGTCGTCGGATCGTCGGTCCGACTTCGACGGCCTCGCCTTCGCCGCGGCGATCGTCAACGAGCTCGATCAGGAGGAGGGCGACGCGCTGCTCGGTCGCATGGCCGCGCTCGACGAGACCGCCGCCGCGCGCGTCCGCGAGGCGATGTTCACCTTCGAGGACCTGGTGCGCATCGAGGTGCGCGCGATGGCGCCGCTGATGCGGGCCATCCAGAGCGAGACCATGGTCATCGCGCTGCAGACCGCCGAGCCCAAGCTGCGCGAGCACTTCCTCGCCGGGCTGTCGCAGCGCGCCGCCCAGACCCTGCGCGACGATCTCGCGGCGACGCCGCCGCGCCGCATCGCCGAGGTCGAGGCGGCTCAGCGCGAGATCATCGAGACCGCGATGCGGCTCGCCGCCGAGGGCACGCTGCCGATGCCGCCGCGTGGGAGCGACGCGTGACCGCTCGTCAGCCCTGGCTGCGTGGCAGCGCCGCGATCGCGGTGCCGTTCGGCGATGCGCTGCGCAAGACCGATGTCGCGCCGAGCGGAGGACCGTGGCGCGCGCAGCGGAGAAGCGTCGAGGCGGATACGGGTACGGATACGGTCACGGGTACGGGTACGGATACGGTCACGGGTACGGATACGGTCACGGGTACGGGTACGGAGACGGCGAACGGTCGGTGCGCGGGCTGTGCGGCGCTGCGCGACAGCGTCGACGCCGCGCGGGCCGAGGCGATCGAGCGGGGCCACCGCGAGGGGATCGCGCAGACCGCGACCATGCGGGCGCGGCTCGACGCGGTGATCGCGGCGACCGACCAGGTGCGGACCGCGCGCGTCGACGCGATGGT
>JAYTAJ010000093.1:0-4978 GCA_043737575.1 Myxococcales bacterium
AGGGACGACTCGCTCTCGCCGACCGCGGTGATGATGATGCGATCGTCGGGCACCTTGATCGACCGCAGGTAGGTCGCGGCCGCCAGCGCGCGGCGGTTCGACAGGTCGAGGTTGTAGTCCTTGGCGCCGCGCTTGTCGGCGTGGCCCTCGATGACGATGTGGCGCCCGGGCTCCGCCATCACCCACGACGCGACCTCCGACAGCAGGGTGCGGCCGTCGCTGTTGAGCGCGTCCGAGTCGTTCTGGAAGAAGATCTGATCCTCGGGCGGGATCGGCTTCGAGCCGTCGGACGCCGCCATCTCCGACTCGGCGCGGGTCTCGCTCTGCGCCGCGAACTCGGGCGCCGGCGGGATGGTGCTGGTCGACGACGGACCCGAGGAGCGCGCGCACGCGGCGAGCGCGAGGGGAAGCGAGAGCAGGATGGCGGAGAGCTTGATACGCATGCGTCGTGACGGTGCATCGCGCGTGCCCGCCGACCACGGTCGCGGTGGGGCAGGTGGCCGGTCCGATCGTGCATGGGCGCCGTGTCGCGTGCGCTCGGTGAGCGCAGGCGCGCGCGTGCGGCTGCGCCTGACTTCACCCGTTCGCGGTGGGGTAGCGGCGCCTCCTCGACGATCAGCGCAGCTGGCCGCGCGGCACGATCAGGTTCAGGCAGCGCGGCAGCGCCTCGATCAGGTAGCGCCGCCCCGCGGGGATCTCCTCGCCGTCGAGCTGCGCCGCCGGCCAGCCGGCCTGACCGGGCTGGGTCACGGTGATGACGAAGCGGCGGCCGGCGATCGGCTCGGAGTGCTCGATGCCGAGATCGCGCAGCGTGTCGCCGTTGATCGGCAGGTGGCGCAGCGACGCGAACAGCTTCGACGTCAGATCGCGGCGGCCGTAGATCGGCACCAGCTCGAGCTTGCCGTCGTCGGGGCGGGTGTCGGGATCGAGGACCCACTCGCCGCCGAACACCGCCGTGTTCTTGACGATCACGTCGAGCAACGAGTCGAAGCTGTAGGGGTGGCCGTCGATCTCGACCGCGAGATCGAACTTCACGTCGCTGACGTAGCTCTCGGCGAACTTGCGCAGCACCGCGCCCGCGTAGACCAGCATGTCGCGGTAGACCATGCCGACCAGCGGGATCTTGCCGACCAGCTCGCGATCGTGGTTGCGCGCGATCAGGGCGTCGGCGCCGAAGCCGATCGACGCCGAGTCGAAGAACAGATCGCGGTGCAGCGTCCGCTCGTCGGCCTTGACCTCGATCCGACCGGCGTCGATCGCGGTCACCGCGCCGGCCGCGATCACCGCGATGTTGGCGGGCAGCGCCGACGCGCCGGTCGCGAGCCCGAACGACTTGCCCTGATCGTTGGCGGTGCCGAACGGCAGCATGCCCATCGCGACCTCGGGCGCGTGGGCCGACGCCAGCACGCCCTTGGCGACCTCGGCGAAGGTGCCGTCGCCGCCCATCGCGATCACCACCCGCACGCCGTCGTCGTCGATGGTGCGGCGGACCAACTCGACGGTGCCGCGGTTCGGCTCGGTCGCGACGAAGCGGTGCGGCACTCCCGCCACGCCGAGCATGTCCTCGGCCTGGCGGATCGCGTCGCGGGCGCGGCCGCTCTGCGCGGTCGGATTGGCGAACAGCACGACCGGCTGATCGTTGCGCCACGCGTCGATGCCGGCCATCGCCGCGATGGTAGCACCCGCACGAGTAGGGTAAGAACCCGGCATGGCCGTCCTGCCCGAGCGTCTGCTGCATCCGACCGACGAGCACGCGATGCTCCGGGACACCGTGCGGGCGTGGGCGCGGTCCGAGGTCGAGGCCCAGGCGATGGCCCACGACGACAGCGGCACGCTCAACGTCGACCTCCTGCGCAAGGCCGGCGACCTCGGCCTCCTCGGCGTCACCATCCCCGACGCCGACGGCGGCGCCGGCATGGACGCGATCGCGTCGGTGATCGTCCACGAGGAGCTGGCCTACGCCGACCCCGGCTTCGCGCTCGCGTACCTCGCGCACGCGCTGTTGTTCGTCAACAACTTCTACTGGGCCGGCAACGCCGCGCAGCGCAGCCGCTACCTGCCGAAGGTGCTGTCGGGTCAGATCGTCGGCGGCATGGGCATGACCGAGCCCGCCGCCGGCACCGACGTGCTCGGCCTGCAGACCACGGCGCGGCGCGACGGCGACCACTACGTCCTCACCGGCCGCAAGACCTTCATCACCAACGGCCCCGAGGGCGGGCTGTTCCTGGTCTACGCCAAGCTCGACGGCAAGATCACGACGTTCCTCGTCGAGCGCGGCTTCACCGGCTTCGCGACCGGCCCCAAGATCGGCAAGATGGGCATGCGGGCCTCGACGATGAGCGAGCTCATCTTCGACGGCTGCCGGGTGCCGATCGACAACCTGGTCGGCCGCGAGGGCGGCGGCATCACCAACATGATGCGCAACCTCGAGATCGAGCGGCTCGGCCTCGCGGCGATGAGCCTCGGCATCGCCCAGCGCTGCCTCGACGTGATGGTCCGCTACTCGGCCGAGCGCCACTCGTTCGGCAAGCCGCTCCACGACCTCGGCCAGATCCAGCGCCATCTCGGCGACAGCTTCGCCAAGGTCACCGCGATGCGCGCCGTGGTCTACGGCGTCGCCGCCACCGTCGGGCCCGACGCCCGCAACCGCCTCGGCACCGACGCCGCCAAGCTCTACGCGTCGACCGCCGCCAAGGAGGTCGCTGACGCCGCGGTGCAGGTGCTCGGTGGCTACGGCTACTGCAGCGAGTACCGGGTCGAGCAGTTCTTGCGCGACGCCAAGCTGATCGAGATCGGCGGCGGCACCCTCGAGGCCCACCAGAAGAACATCACGCGCGATCTCGTCGGAAGATAGTGTCGGTCCTCGCCGCCTTCGAGCTGTGCAAGCGCTACGGTCGCCGGACCGTGGTCGACGGCCTGTCGATCTCCGTCGAGCGCGGCGACATCTACGGCTTCCTCGGGCCCAACGGCGCCGGCAAGAGCACGACCCTGCGCATGCTGCTCGGCCTGGTGCGGCCCAGCGGCGGCCGGGTCGAGATCTTCGGCCGACCGCCGAGCGATCGCGCGGTGCTCGCCCGGGTCGGCGCGATCGTCGAGTCGCCGTCGCTGTACGGCTACCTGACCGGCCGCGAGAACCTCCGCATGCTCGCCGATCTCAGCGGCCCGTGCCCGAAGCCGCGGCTCGACGAGGTGCTCGAGCGCGTCGATCTCCGCGACCGCGCCGACGATCCGGTGCGCATCTATTCGCACGGCATGAAGCAGCGCCTCGCGATCGCCGCGGCCCTGCTGCCGCGGCCCGAGCTGATCATCCTCGACGAGCCGACCAACGGCCTCGATCCGATGGGCATCCGCGCGATGCGCACGCTGATCCGCGGCCTCGCCGCCGACGACGGCCTGACCATCGTGCTGTCGAGCCACCTGCTGGTCGAGGTCGAGCAGGTCTGCAACCGCGGCGCCGTGATCGCCGCGGGCAAGAAGCGGTGGGAAGGCGAGGTCGCGGCGCTGCTCGCGGGCCGGCGCCGCCTGCGCCTGCGGGCCCGGCCCCTCGATCGCGCGATCGCGGTGATCACCGCGGCCGGCGCTCGCGCCGTCGAGGTCGAGCCCGGCCTGGTCCACGTCACCGCCGACGATCCCGCCGCCCTCGCGCCGGCGCCGCTGGTGGCGCGGCTGGTCGCCGCCGCGATCGAGGTCGACGAGATCGCCGCCGAGTCGCCCACGCTCGAGGACGTCTTCGTCGCGCTGGTCGGCACCGCGGAGGCCGCGTGAGGATGCTGTTGCGCCTGTTGCGGTGGGAGCTGTGGAAGCTGTCGCGCCGACCGTCGTCGTACGTCGGCTTCGTCTTGTGCCTCGCGTTCACCGCGTGCGTGCTGATCGGCCTGTCGTACAACCAGTACAAGGGCAAGACCATCCAGGGCATCAAGCTCGACCCGTCGGTCTACCTGAACGGCCCGTTCTTCGCGAACTTCGTCCTCAACATCGGCTTCTTCGCGCTGCTGCCGCTGGTCGCCGCCACCGTCGCCGGCAGCCAGCTCGCCGGCGAGAGCAAGGACGGCACGCTGCGCGCGCTGTTGGTGCGACCGCCGCCGCGCTGGGCGGTGTTCGTCGCCAAGGCGATCGCCAGCCTCCTGTGGCTCGAGCTGATGGTCGTCTTCCTCGTCGCCCTCGCGCTCCTGGTCGGCCACGTCGCCTACGGCGGCGGCTCGATGCTGATCTTCGTCTGGGAGTTCAAGGATATGGGCTTCTGGGTGATCGGCAGCGGTGACTGGCCCGCGCTGCTCGCCCTCGCCTGCCTCGGCGCCGGCGCCGGGCTCGCGCTGATCGTCGCGTGCGCGTTGTTCATCTCGTCGCTCACCGACAACCCGGTCGTCGCCCACGTCGGCACCCTCGGCGCGTTCTTCATCTCGTCGGTGCTGCAGCGCCTGCCCGATCAGCTCATGACGCCGTCGTTCAAGCAGCTCCTGCCGACGACGCACATGAACTTCTGGCACGAGCTCTATCGCTACTTCCACCCCGACGGCAGCTCCCTCGACAACGACCGCTTCTGGAACGACATCCTGTGGTGCGGCGGCCTCACCTTCCTGCTGTTCGCCGCCGGCCTCATCGCCTTCCGCCGCCGCGACGTGACGACGTAGCAGGCGAACCAGCGGGATTGAGTTACGCTAGCGACGCGATGGCCGTGAAAGAGCTGCTGCGTCGCCCGGTGGCGGGTGCCGAGTCGGTCGAGGATCTGGTCGCCCGCGTCCTGCGCGGCGAGGTCCGGATCCCGGTGTTCCAGCGCGGCATCAAGTGGGACGCCAAGAACGTCGTCGAGCTGTTCGACAGCATCTACCGCGGCTACCCGATCGGCTCGCTGCTGCTGCGTGCCGCGCCGGCGCAGGCCGCGCAAGTTCGCATCGGTCCGCTGGTGATCCCCGGCGAGGAGATGGAGCGCGCGCTGTGGGTCGTCGATGGACAGCAGCGCCTCACCTCGTTGGCTGTT
>JAYTAJ010000094.1:0-4976 GCA_043737575.1 Myxococcales bacterium
CTCGACCGCGGGCGCCAGCACCGCGCGGCACATCGCGTCGATCACCTCGTCGTCGCTCACGATCCGACCCGCGTGGGTCCTGATCCGTCGCTCCGCCTCGCGAAACAGCGCGTACGTCTCGGGCGTGACCTCGAACCGCAGCACCTGCGGTCGCAGATCCGGATCCGTCGGATCGTCGGGCAGGTCGCCCGGCCGATGACCGACCACCATCTCCTCGACCTCGCGCACGGTCTTGTCGCGCGCCGCCTCGATCCACGCCTCTTCCGTCGACGCCGTCGCGACCCGCACCAGCTCCCGCACCGCCGAGTACGACGTCATCCCGCTCGCGAGCTCCGCCGCCGTCGACGGCAATCCCTCCAGCGCGAACGCGACGCGCAGCCGATCCGCGCACACCCGCGGCCCATAGCCGAGCACGCGCTCGACGTACTCCGCGAACGTCGCGCAGCCCAACCGCCGATGCACCTCCGCGCGCTGCGCCGCCAGCAACCACCGCGCCTCCTCCGCATCCAGCCCCGCCCGTCGCTTCGCGATCCGCCGCAGCTGCCGATCCGCCTCCCGCCAATCGCCACCCCCGCGACCCACGTGGGCACCCACGACCTCGACTCGCTCGCCGCATCCACCATCGAACGACATGACCGACCTCCTCCGCGGCGCTGCGATCGATCCGCGCGCCCACATCTCCTTCTTAGCACCCACGATCCAGTCGTCACGCAATTCCTCGACGACAAATCGCGCCTTCGCCTCTCCGGCTCCGGAGAAGAGATCAAAGATCACGGATCAAACCCGCGCTGTGGGTATGTGAATTTGCGTCCGCAAATTCAAGCGCTGTGGTGTGGCGCGCCCCGTCCCTCGCCTCCCCCGCCGCGCGCCACTCCACCAGCGCGTCATATCCATAGCGCTCTCCGCCTCCCTCCCACTCCCCCCACTCCCTCCCGCCTCCCCCACCTACCCCGAGCTCGCCTCCCCATCCTCCACCACCGTCGCGATCCGATTCCTCCCCCCGCGCTTCGCCGCGTACAACCGCTCATCCGCGCACGCCAGCAACGCGTTCGCCTCCCCGCCGTCCGCCGGGAACTCGGCGACGCCGCCCGAGAACGTGTAGCGCGGCAGCTCGGGCGTCCCCGGCCTCGCATCGACCTGCGCGCGGAGCGCGTCGATCACCGCCGCGGCCTGGCCGACGCTGGCGCGCCGCATCATGACGACGAACTCCTCGCCGCCGTAGCGGCCGACGAGGTCGCTGCCGCGCAGGCGCGAGCCGAGCACGTGCGAGACGTCGCGCAGCACGGCGTCGCCGACCAGGTGACCGTGCTCGTCGTTGACGCGCTTGAAGAAGTCGACATCGATCAGCGCGACCGCGACGCGCTCGCCCGCGGCGGCGGCGGCGACCAGCGCGGCGCCGAGCTGCTCGAAGGCGAAGCGGCGGTTGTAGATGCCGGTCAGGCCGTCGCGATTCGCGAGATCGCGCTGGTGGGCCTCGCTGGCACGCAGCGCGGCCTCGGCGCGGCGGTGCTGGGTCACGTCGCGGAAGCTCCAGACCCGGCCGACGATCTCGCCGCGCAGGAGCTGCGGCCGACCGGTGCGCTCGAAGGTGCGGCCGTCGATCAGCTGCACCACGTCGACGGTGTCGGCGTCGGCGCCGGCGAGGATGTCCGAGGCGTCGGCGATGAAGGTGTCGAGCGAGCGGGTCCGCTTGGCGAGGTGCTCGCGCAGCGCGGTCAGCGCCCGCGGCGGCGCGTCGAAGCCCCACATCTCGAGGAAGCGGCGATTGAACGCGACGACGCGCTCGCTGTCGACGGCGACGATGCCCTCGCCGGTCGACTCGAGGGTCGCGATCAGCAGCGCCTCGCGGCGCGCGCGCTGGGCCAGCTCGAGCGACAACGACGCCAGGCTGGCGAGGAACGCCGCGTCGCGCTGCTCGCCGACGGTCCAGGTCCGCGCGCCGCCGATGTGCTCGTTGCACACCACGCCGACCAGCGCGCCGCCGCTGCGAACCGGCGCGTCGAGCATCGCGCCGATGCCGAGCGGCGTGAGGTAGCCGATCGAGAACTCGCTGGTGCTGCGATCGAGGTGCGCATCGCCCGCGGCGATCGGCTCCTCGGACTCGAGGGCCGCGAAGTACGCCGGGTACGCCACCGCGTCGAGGACGGTGCCATGGGTGTGGCGGCGCTCGGCCCGCTCGTACAGATCGAGGCAGCGCAGGCTCGTCCGGTCGTCGGACAGGAGCCACACGCTGCAGCGCGCGACGTCGAGCGCCGCGCAGCCGGTCTCGGTGATCGCGCGGATCGCGCCGTCGGGATCGGCCTCGTAGCGCCGCCACAGGCGCGCCAGCTCGGACAGCGCATCGCCCGCATCGACCGGGTGCTCAGCAGGATCGGTGGCGGACAACCCGACCAGCATACGTCAGTTGGCGGCCCCGAGGATGCGCTGGATCAGCGCGTCACCCTCGGGCGTCTTCGGCACGACCGCGGGCTGGATGCGCCGCGTGAGCTCGACCCAGCGCGGATCCTCGGCGAAGACCTGACGGAAGATCGGCAGGGCGCCGTCGACGTCGCCCGCGGTCGCCAGCCCGACCGCTTGCCAGTAGCGGACCTCGGCGATCGCGGGCGCGGCCTGCGCGGCGGCGCCGTAGTGATCGCGCGCGGCGATCAGATCGCCCTGCTCGACCGCGAGGTCGCCCGCGTTCATGTGATCGTAGACTCGCTGCAGCGCGAGCAGCCGGCGCAGCTCCGCGAGCGGATCGGCCGCGTCATCGACCCGCAGATCGACCCGCTTGTCGTGAGCCGGCTCGTCGGACGGCGTGCCCTTGACGATCAGCATCGCCGCCGACTGACAGCCGCGCAGATCGCCGCCCGCGTCTTGCGCCGCCACCAGCGCGGCCAGCAGCCGATCGGCCAGATCGCCGCGCGCGCTCTCGTAGGCCACGGCCATCGCCGGCACGACGCGATCGTTCGCCATGATGTTGGCCTGCACCGAGTAGCCCGCGCCGACGTGGTGCGAGGCGTACGGCAGGTTGGCCGCGCCGGTGTGGGCCGCGACCTGGCCCTTGGCGTCGACGAACGCGACCTGACGGACGTCGCGCCGCGCGTCCTCGCCGACCAGCGCCGCCAGCGCCTCGGGCGCGGTCGCCCCGCCGCGCATGCGCAGCAGCCCCTTGCGGCCGTAGGCCGGCTCGGCGAACGATTGCGTCGCCACCGCGCCGACGCCCGACTCCGCCCACGTCACGCCGTTGCCGACCGCGAACCAGTGTGACTGCACCGCGACGCCGAGATCGCCCGTCGTCGGATCGCGCGCGACGATCGAGAACGTGTGGGTCGGGCGGCGCGGCTCGGTCGGCGCGCCGCGGGCGTAGGCCTGGACCTGGCCGACGTCGCGCGTACACGACGGCGGTGCCGCGGCGATCGCGGGCGCGGGCGCGGGCAGCGGCGGCGGCGGCGCGGGCGCGGGCGGCGTACCGCACCCCGCGATCAGCACCACGACTCCGATGCGATCGATCCGAGGAAGCCTCATCGGCCCAGGGTACACCGCGGTAGGATGCGCTCCATGCGTCGCTCGCTCGTCATCGTGTCCGTGGTCCTCGCCCTCGCCGTCGCCGCCTGTGGCGACAAGAAGGCCGCGCCCGCCGCCAGCACCAACCCGCCGCCGACCAGCGCGTCGTCGCTCGATGCCGCGGTCGCCGCCAAGCCCGCCACGCCCGCCACGCCCGCCGCGCCCGCCGCCAAGCCCGCCGCGATCACCAAGGCGGTGCGCGTCGAGTACAAGCAGCGCCTGTCGGCCGGGCGCAAGGCCGCCAAGGCCGCGCAGTGGCCCGCTGCGATCCGCGAGCTCGAGGCCGCGCTCGTCGCGATCCCGGGTGACGATCGCGCCCTCGCCGAGCTGTCGTTCGCCGCGATGTCGGCCGGCGATCACGACAAGGCGCGCAAGGCCGGCCGCCAGGCGGTGCGCACCGCGACCGATCCGAAGATCAAGGCCGCGTCGCTCTACAACCTCGGCCGGGTCGAGGAGACCGCCGCGCCCGCCAAGGCCGCGGCGCTGTACCGCGAGTCGCTGGCGCTGCGGCCCAACGCCACCGTCGAGAAGCGCCTCGCCGATCTCGCCTCGCGCGGCTCGTACACGCCGCCGCCGCCGCCGTGCGCCACGCCGATGCCGCTCGCCAAGATCTGCCCGTGCCTCAACGCGACCGTCGAGGATCTGGCGGCCGACGGCTACGCGTGCGAGCTCGAGGAGACCGACCTCGCCGACTTCCAGCTAGCCACCTTCGCGATCTCCGACGTCGGCGAGCGCGACATCATGGTGGTCGGCAAGAGCGACGCCGGCTGGTCGGTCGTCGCGATCCTCGACAGCGTCTACAACCCCGGCGCGTTCGGCATCTCCGAGGAGTGGGAGCTGATGAGCGCGACCGACGAGCGCCACGGCACCCGCTCGATCGCGCGGTTCGTCAGCAAGAAGTCGCGCAACGACTCCGACCTGGGCATCGACGAGGTCGAGAGCGAGACCACGACCGAGCTGTTGGTGTGCGTGCGCGACAACGCCGGCGGACCACCGACCTGCCCGCTCGCGGTGCAGACCGACTACGAGTACACCCGCGATCGCCTCGGCCTCTCCACTGACGACGACATGGCCGACGTGTCCGACATCCGGACGAAGGGCCTGCCGATCAACAGCGCGACCAAGCTGTCGGTCGAGCTCGGCGTCGACGGCGTCGCCAAGGTGCGCGCGGTGCAAGGCCGCCCCGACCCGTCGGTCCTGGGCGACAAGAAGGTCTGGTGATGCGCGCGCTGGCCGCCCTCGTCTGCGCCGCTGCGATCGGATGCGGCGGACCGACCGGGCTCGACGGCGAGCCCGGCGAGGAGGGCCCGCGCGGTGCGACCGGCGAGACCGGACCGATGGGCGCCGCGGGGACGCCGGGCGCGCCTGGCCCCACCGGCACCACCGGGCGTGCTGACCGTGACGATCCTCCGCCAGTGATCACGCGCGAC
>JAYTAJ010000095.1:0-2135 GCA_043737575.1 Myxococcales bacterium
GCGTACTGATCGCTCGCGACCACGGTGTAGTCGCAGGCGTGGATGGCGTCGCGCAGCGCCCGCCCACCGATCAGCTCGTCGCACACGAAGTAGCGCACCACCAGCTCGTCGATCGGCAGCGGCGTCTCCTTGCACAGCTGCACCAGCAGCGTGCAGCCGGCCTGGTTGATCATCGCGTTGGTCGCGACCGTCGCGATGATCTCGCGTCGCAGGTGGTGGGTCTTGATCTGGGCGTCGTGGCTCTTCGCCAGCTGCTTCGGGAAGTACGACGTCAGCATCGGCTGGAACAGCGGCAGCTCGGGGATGCGCGACGCCAGCACCCGATCGAACAGGTCGAGCTTGGTGTGGGCCACCAGCACCGCGAGCAGGTTCCGCGGCAGACCCTTGCCGGTCGCCAGCCAGCCGCGCAGCTCCTCGTCGGGCGGCACGTGCTCGGCCGCGCGGTTGAGGTTGTGCTTGTCGAGGTAGGACACCAGCTCGAGGAACGGCGCGCCGTGCTGCTGGGTCCGCACCGACTCCATCGACAAGAGCGCCGACTGCAGGTAGTTGTCCTGCACGCACGCCAGCCCGACCTCGGGCTCGAGCTGCCGCAGCAGGGTGTCGCGCGCCGCCCGCGTGGTCGCGCCGGTCGCCATCAGCGGCGCGAACAGGATCTTGAGGTTGACCTCGTGATCGCTGCAGTCGACGCCGGCCGAGTTGTCGATCGCGTCGGTGTTGCAGCGGCCGCCGTGCTGCGCGTACTCGGTGCGGGCGCGCTGGGTGATCGCCAGGTTGGCGCCCTCGCCGATCACCTTGGCCCGCAGCTCGGTCGCGGTGATGCGGACGTTGTCGTTGACCTTGTCGCCGACCTCGCCGTGGCTCTCGCTGGTGGCCTTGACGTAGGTGCCGATGCCGCCGAACCACATCAGATCGACCTCGAGCGCGAGGATCGCGCGCACGATGTCGGGGCCGGTCACGATCTTGGCCGTGAGCCCGAGCAGCGCCTTGGCCTCGGCCGACAGCGTGATCTCCTTGGCCGCGCGCTCGAACACGCCGCCGCCCTTGCTGATCGCCGCGGCCGCGTAGTCGCTCCACTGGGTGCCGGGCGCGTTGAACATCCGCTTGCGCTCGGCGAACGACACCGCCGGATCCGGGCTGGGGTCGAGGAAGACGTGCTTGTGGTTGAACGCCGCGACCAGCAGGAGCTTGTCGTTCAGCAGCATGCCGTTGCCGAACACGTCGCCGCTCATGTCGCCGACGCCGGCGACGCGGATCGAGGTCTTGCGGATGTCGGTGCCCATCTCGCGAAAGTGGCGCTCGACGTTGGTCCAGCCGCCGCGCGACGTGATGCCCATCGCCTTGTGGTCGTAGCCGGCCGAGCCGCCCGACGCGAAGGCGTCGTCGAGCCAGAACGAGTAGCGCAGCGAGATGCCGTTGGCGGTGTCGCTGAGGTGGGCGGTGCCCTTGTCGGCGGCGACCACCAGGTATGGATCGTCGTCGTCGTGGCGCAGCACCCCCGGCGGCGGCACGATCGCGGTGCCCTGGTAGTTGTCGGTGACGTCGAGCAGGCCGGCGATGAACACCTCGTACTGCGCGCGCGCCTCCTCGCGGGTCGGGCTGATCTTGCGCGTGACGAACCCGCCCTTCGAGCCGGTCGGCACGATGACGGTGTTCTTCAAGGTCTGGGTCCGCTGCAGGCCGAGCACCTCGGTGCGGAAGTCGTCGGCGCGATCGCTGTGGCGGATGCCACCGCGCGCGACCTTGCCGCCGCGCAGGTGGATGCCCTCGACGCCCGGGGCGTGGACGTAGATCTCGTACAGCGGGCACGGCCTGGGCATGTGCTCGATCAGCCCCGACTCGATCTTGATCGAGATCGTGTCGCCGCGGCCCGGACGGTAGTAGTTGGTGCGGCGGGTCGCCTCGAACAGGTCGATGAAGTAGCGGAGGATCAGGTCCTCCTGGATCACCGTGACCTTCTCGAGCAGCTCGTCGTACTTCTGCGCGATCGGCGGCAGCAGCAGCTCGGCGCGCGCCGCCGCGGTGTCCTCGCGATCGGTGCGGAACTTGGTCTCGAAGTACTCGACCAGGAGCGCGGCGCAGGTCGGGTGCTTGAGCAGCGCGTCGTTGACGGTGTGGGTGCCGAAGCCCTGGAACAC
>JAYTAJ010000096.1:0-2134 GCA_043737575.1 Myxococcales bacterium
CAATTTTACGCGGACCGGGCGATTCTTGCCCGCACGAACCGTGACGAAGCGGGTCACCTTCACGTCGAGGTCGGGATTCACGAAGACCAGGTTGTACGAGCCGGGCGCCAGCGTGAGCGTGGTCGGCGCGTCGTGGCGCTTGCCGTCGACGATCACGTAGGCCCACGGCGTCGCCGCGACCGGGAGGTAGCCGAGGTCCGACGACGACGCCGCGGCCGCGGGCTCGGGGGCGACCCGCGGCGCGCGTGGCTTCGGCGCGGCCGAGCGCTCGATGCGCGGCTTCGACGCGACCGGCGGCGCCGCCGCGGCGACCGCGGGCTCGACCGACGGCGGCGCGGGCTCGACCGCCGCGGGCGCGACGGGCGCCGGCGCGATCGGATCGGGTTGCGCGATCGGAGCGACCGCGATCGACGGCGCCGCGGCGATCGGCTGCGGCGTCGCGGTCAGCGCCGGATCGACGCCATCGGCGCCACCCGCGGCGATCACGATCGCGGCGGCCATGCCGGCGACCATCGCCGCCGACAGCACCGCGACGCCGGTGAGCCAGCGGCGGCGCGGCGGCCGTGGTCGCGACGTGCCGACCCGCGAGTTGACGGTCCAGGCGTGGGGCGTCGTCGCGCCGACCCCGCCGTGGTCGCCGTAGGGCGGCGCGATCGGCAGCGCCGCGAGCTGCGGATCGGACTCGACCGCGCCGATCAGCGAGCGGGTGACGATCGTGACCGGCCGCGCGGTCATCTGGGTCTTGCCCGCGGCGGCGCTCGCGACCATCGCCAGCGCGTCGGGCGGCGCCGGGCGCGACATGCCCTGCAGCGCGCGGATCAGCTCGGCCAGCTCCGACGCGCCGTCGCGCCAGCCGTGCTGGAACCGGATCTCCGACAGCGCGTCGTGGAGGTGCTGGACCCGGGGGAAGCGATCGGCCGGGTTGGCCGACATCGCGCGCAGGCACGCGGCCTCGAGCGCGACCGGGATCTCGGGGCGCAGCTCGCGCAGCGGCCGCACCTCGCGGATCGCCGCCTCGTCGCGGCCGTACTCGCTGACCCGCCGCGCGAACGGATGCACGCCCGTGAGCAGCTCGTACAGACAGACGCCGAGCGCGAACTCGTCGCTGCGCGCGGTGAGGCCGAGGCCGCGCGCTTGCTCGGGCGGCATGTACGCCCACTTGCCCTCGACCGCGGTCGCGATGCCCTCGCGGCGCGCGATGCCGAAGTCGGCGACCTTCACCTCGCCCGAGGTCGTGAGCAGCAGGTTCGACGGGCTGATGTCGGCGTGGATGATCGCGCCGGTCGGCCGGGCGTGGGCGTACTCGAGCCCGGCGCACGCCATCTGCGCGATGTACGTCGCGAGCGGCAGCGGCAGCGGACCTTGCGCGGCGCCGCGGTGGGCGCCGAGCAGCTGCCGCACGCTCGGTCCGTCGACGAACTCCATCACCAGGAAGACGTCGTCGCCCTCGCGCACCAAGTCGAGGACGCTGATGACGTTGGTGTGCTGCAGGTTGACCAGCAGCTTGGCCTCGTCGACCAGGCGGCCGACGAACTCCTCGTCGCTCGCGAGCGACGGCAACAGGCGCTTGATCGCGACCGGCTTCTGGAAGCCGAGGCTGCCGAGGGCGCGGCCCGCGAACACCTCGGCCATGCCGCCGCGCCCCAAGAGCTCGCCGAGGATGTAGCGACCGCCCGCAGCGCGCGTACGATTTGCCATCGTGTCGCCAGCGGATCCGGATGAAAGCTTGGTGGTCCCCACCACGGTTACACGACTGTAGCAACCACCGGGCCGCGACCGGAACCAGGTAACTGCGCGGACCCGGGTCCGAACCATCCCGACAACGACCCGCATGGGGTGGGGCTCGCCCCGCCGATCTGGGCTCGCGGACCCCGGCGGTGCCAGACGTGGCGCGGCGCGGCGCGGATCAGGCGGATTCGCGCTCATCGGGATCAGCGGTCGTGATACGCCAATCGCAGCGTGCCGGGGGACGACCGCGAAGATCGGGGGGGCAAGGCCGTCCTCATGGACGAGCCCATGCTCTCCACGTCGATCGATCGCGCACCCGGGCCCGACCCGGCTGCGGCTGCCACCGCGTTCGGCGCCAGCGATCTCGATCGTCGGCGGTTCGATCAGATGGTGCAGGCGCACCTGC
>JAYTAJ010000097.1:0-2133 GCA_043737575.1 Myxococcales bacterium
CGGCCCTGCGCGCGCTGTTCTTCTCGGCGACCGTGCTGATCGACGTCGTGCACTTCGAGCGCAAGAACTAGCTGGCTACCAGCTCGTGCCGTCGGCGCGGGTGCCGGGTGAGGCCGGCTGGGGCGAGCGCGAGCGGTGGAGCACCCAGGCGCTGGTGGCGTCGCCGTCGACGGCGCGGACCAGCGACTGATCGCGGCCGCCATCGGCGCCGAAGGTCGCGGCCGCGACGATCGCGCCGTCGGCCGATCGGATCGTCACCGTGTCGCCGGTGTTGTTGAGCCGCAGCGGCCCCGCGGTCAGCGCGATCACCCGCGGCCCGAACCCGCGCGGCTCGCCGCCGCCGAAGATCAGGAGCGCGCCGTGGGCGGGGACCGCGGTGCCGATCGGGACGATCGCGCGGACGCCGGTCGCGTCCGCGATGGTGGCGCCGCCGAGCGCGAACGGCGCGTCGCCGAGGTTCACCAGCTCGAGCAGCTCGTCGTCCTCGGTCGAGGCCTGGCCGTCACCGTTGGCGTCGTAGCCGGCGGGCGGATCGGCGAGGATCTCGTCGAGCACCAGCGCCGCGTCCGCGCCGCCGCCCGGCGCCAGCCACGCCAGGTCGAGCGTGAAGCCGCCCGCGGCGACGCTGCGGATCGCGATCGTCGCGGTGGTCGCGTCGAGCGGCACGTCGACGGCGCAGGCCTCGTCGGAGCCGTCGAGGAACGGCCGGCAGTCGAAGCCGGTCGCGGTCGGCGCGGCGTCGAAGCGCAGGTACAGATCGAGATCGCCGGTCCCGGTCATCGTCGCGCGGACGATCGATCCCGGCACGACCGGATACGGGCCGAGCACGCGCTCGGCGCCGCGCGCGAGCTGCCCCGTCGTCGTCGACCCGCGCGCCGTGCCGACCGGCTCGGCCGGACGTGGCTGGCCACCACCGCCGGGAGGACCGTACAGCGCAGCGGCGCCCGCGGCGTCGCGCGCCGAGAACCGCATGCCGGGTCCGCGGCCGTTGCAGTCGGGGTAGTGCATGATCGACGCGGCGTCGTAGGGCGTGAGCGCGCGCCAGTCGTCGTCCTCGAAGCAGACCCCGGCCTCGGGCCGGGTGTGCTCGTGGCGGAAGCCGAGCGCGTGGCCGAGCTCGTGCGCGAGCACGCCCGCGAGCGGCCACGTCCGCGACGTCAGCGCGGTGCGATCGACGTTGACGTTGCGGTGGCGCCGCGGGTCGCCGGGAAAGAACGCGCGCGCCAGGTACGGCTGCCCGGTCACCAGCTGCACGTCGAACACGACGGCGGGGTTGCTGGCGGTGCAGCGCGCGTCCTCGGCGCCGACGTGGATGAAGTCGACGTCGGCGAACCGCTCCCAGCCCCGATCCGCAGCCTCGGCGAGGGCGGCGACCACCGCGGCCTTGTCGGCGCCGAACCGATCGCTCACGCAGTAGCGCAGCGCCCGTCGCTCGCGGGCGTTCCACTTCGCGTCGGCGCCGCCCGACCGCTCGACCGCCAGGGCGCCGCTCGCCATCGACTCCCAGATCTCGCGCAGCCGCTTGGCGTCGGCGACCGGGGTGTCGCCATGGATGACGTACACGCCGCCGTCCCACGGCTCGTGATACGCGCCGGCCTCGAAGTCCTCGAAGCTCTGCGGCCCGCCCAGCTCGGCCGTCGCACAGCCCACGCTCGCCATCACGATCGCGATCAGCTCGACACGCATGGTCCACCTCCCGCCGCACCCGCGGCGAACCCAGCCCCAGCACGGCGCATGCCACCCGCCGAAAGGCCCAACCCGCGGATCTCCCTCGCGATCGCCGTGTCCGAGATCCGGACACCTGGCCGGATCCCGGCCAACGTCCGAAATCCGGACAGCGCGTCAGTGTCCGGGCCCGGACACGCCGACGTCGACCGCCTCGACCGGCGTCCCCAGCGGCCGCCGCGCCGGACCCTCGACGTACTCGACGGTATCCGGACACGACAGGCTCTCGAACGTCATGATCGTCTCGCGATCGCCGAACACGTCGGGGCACTCGGCCAGACACGCCTCGCGGACGCCGCCGATGTCACCGCCGCGGCACCGCAGGTAGTGATCGCACGCGCCGTCGCAGGTCCCGGTCAGCTGCGGCCCGCGGATGTACCGCACGATGCAGCCGCCGAGCGCCGCCGC
>JAYTAJ010000098.1:0-4966 GCA_043737575.1 Myxococcales bacterium
CGTGTCGCGCCTCGCGGCACTCCACAACCGCGTCAACTCAACAGGCCCGAGGCGGATCAATCTTGTCAGGAGCTGTCAGGTCGACGAATCCAATACATCGGCCAAATTCACTTGGCAATGACTTCGTCCCGACGCAAACCCCGCCAGCTGTCGCTGGATCCCGCCCGCAAGCCGACCGGCCTCGGCGGTTGGCGTCCGGGCGCCGGACGTCCGCGCGGCCGCACCACCGCGTCGCACGCGCGGCGCGAAGCGTTCCCCGCGACGGCGCCGCTGCACGTCACGCTGCGGATCGCAGCGGGCGTGCGATCGCTGCGGCACGAGCGCGCGGTCCGGATCGTGCGCGACGTGATCGCGGTGGTGCATCGCGACGACTTCCGCGTCGTGGAGTTCAACGTGCTCGGCAATCACGTTCACCTGCTCGTCGAGGCGAGTGATCAGCACGCCCTCGCGCGCGGCATGCAGCGGCTCGGCATCCGCCTCGCGCGCAACCTCAACGCGCTGCTCGGTCGACGGGGCGCGCTGTTCGCCGAGCGCTATCACGCGCGGGCGTTGCGCTCGCCGCGCGAGGTTCGCAACGTCGTAAGGTACGTGCTGCTGAATGCGAGGCACCACGCCGCCGAGCGCGGCGAGCGCCTCGCGCGAACGTGGATCGATCCATTCTCCAGCGCGCCTTGGTTCGACGGCTGGCGCTCGCCCGTCTGCCACGACGCCGACTGGCTGCGCGCGCTCCTCCGCACGCCCTGCCCGACCGCATCGCCGCGCACCTGGCTCCTCGCGACCGGCTGGCGTCGCCACGGCCTCCTCGCGTTCGACGACGTCCCCGGCCGCGCTGAGCCATCGTAGCGGTCAGGGTTGCGTCGTCACGTGGACGCGGTGGTGCTGACGGATCTCGTCGAGCGACAAGCGCAGCTTGCCGCGCGCGGTCCGTGACGTGACGTTCACGATCACGAAGTCGCCGCCGCGGACGGGTCGGCCCTTGCCGTCGACCAGCGCCCCGCGCGCGCCGCGGTCGACGCCGTCGTCGGTGCCGAGGGCGATGACCACGATCACCGCGTCACCGTCGACGCGCAGGTCGACCACCTTGCCGAGACGCGGCGGCGGCGGGTTCACCGTCGGCGGCGGATTGCAGGTGACCCGCCACTTCTCCCACGCCTGTCCCGGATCCCGACAGACGTCGAAAGGCGGGACGGGCCGTGGCGGCGGCGGCGGCCGCTCCTCGACGATCGGCGGCGGTGGCGGCAGCGGCAGGGGCGTGTCCAGCGGCGGCGCGACCTCGTCGGGCCGCGCCGCGACCGCGACGATCCGCGGCGGCTGCGACCACCGCGCGACCTCCGCGTCCGCGTCCTCGTCGTCCTCGTCCGCGGGCGTAGGCGCCTCTGCGGCGCGCTGCGGTGCCCCGCACGCCACGACGATCACCAGCGGCGCCGCGAACGCTCGCCGCCTCACCGACTCTGGCCTCCGAGCGCGCGGCCCATCGACGCGTACTCGCCGCGCGACGATCGCTCGAGGTGCGCCTGCGTGACCGACCCGCCCTCGCTGGCGGCGAGGAACGCGCCCGCGATCGCTGCGTTGCGGATGTTGGCGCCCGTCATCTCGGGGAAGCGCGTCGCCAGCTCCTCGAAGTCGATGTCGGGCGACAGCGGCACCGCGCCGCCGAGCATGCTGCGCCACAGCGCCAGCCGCTCGTCGTGCTCGGGCGGCCAGAACTTCACGTGGGCCGCGAGGCGCCGCATCAGCGCCGGATCGATCGACTGGTCGAGGTTGGTCGTGAGGATCGTGATGCCCCCGAACGCCTCGACCCGCTGCAGCAGGTAGTTGACCTCGAGGTTCGCGTAACGATCGACCGCGGCCTTCACCTCGGTGCGCTTGGCGAACAGCGAGTCGGCCTCGTCGAACAGGAGCAGCGCGTGGCCGGCGTCGGCGGCATCGAAGATCTGCGCCAGCTGCTTCTCGGTCTCGCCGACCCACTTCGACACGACCTTGGAGAGATCGACCTGGTACAGCTCGAGATCGAGCGCGCGCGCGATCAGCCCCGCGACCATGGTCTTGCCGGTGCCGGGCGGCCCCGAGAACAGCGCCGCGACGCCGCTGCCGCGGTGCAGCTTCTTGCCCAGCCCCCACTGCTCGAGGACGGTGTGGCCGTGCTGCACCCGCGCGATCAATCCGCGCACCTGATCGAGCGTGTCCTTGCCGAGCACCAGCTCGTCCCACGCCTGCTTCACCGTGATCCGCTGCGCCAGCCCGCCCATCCGCTCGGCGATGTTGTTGCGCACGCCGTTGACGACGTCGTTGAGCGTCAGCGCACCGCCGCCGAGCTGCCGCGCCGAGCGCACCGCGCCGTCGACGCTGCCGGCCCCGAGCCGGTAGCGCATCGCCAGCAGATCGCGCTCGTCGTGGGTCGTCGCGCCGTCGCCGAGCGCGCGATCCCACAGCTGGCGGCGGGTCGCGACGCCGGGCACCGGCATCGTCACGCGCACCACCGCGCGCCTCGTCAGCAGCTCGTGGCCGCGCTCGAGCGTGATCACCGCGGTCGGCACCGGCAGCGCGTCGAGGGCGCGGGCCAGGATCCGCGCGGGCGCGCCGTGATCGCCGTCGTGGGCCAGCCGATCGGCGCCGACCACGATCGCGACCGCGTCGGCCAGGAGGACCTCGCGGGTCAACGCCGCCATCGCGTCCTCCAGCGCCTGGTTGCCGGGCGCCAGCCGCGCCAGCTCGATCGCGATCGCGCGCCGCCCCAGCGCCGCCGCCGCCGCCGCGACCGCGGTGCGTCGACCCACGCCGATCGAGCCGTCGACCACCACGATCGGCGAGCCCGGGTCGCTCAGCGCCGCCGCGATCGCCGTGGTCGCCGCGCCGCCGTCGTCGTCGAGGATCCGGTCGCCGGGCACCTCGACCACGCCGCCCAGCTCGCGCAGGATCGGATCGATCGCGTCGGCCGGCGAGATGCCCGCGAGGAACGCGGCGACCCGCGCCGGGGCGACGAAGCGCCGCGCCGCCATCGGCAGCGCGTCGGCGGCCTCGAGCAGTCGGTAGCGCAGGAGCGGCGACGCCGGGCCGATCGCCAGCCCGAGCGCGAGGCTGCGATCGCCGTCGAGCCGGACCAGCAACGCGTGCAGCCCGATCGACATGCCGCGCGCCGCGTCGGCGCCGCCGACCCGCTGCAGGTGCGGCCACAGCCGCGGATCGGCGGTCAGCGCGACCGCGGTCCACAGGAAGTCCAGCTCGTCGGCGCCGATGCCCAGGGTCCGCGCCAGCCGACCATCGAGCCCACCCGCCGCGGTCGCGACCAGCGTCGCCTCGGCCTCGGCCAGGAGCTGCTCGACCTCGGCGAGTTGCTCCTCCCGCCGCGGCGTCACCCCCAGCTCGGCCATGCGGATCGCCCGCAGCCGCACCCGCTCGATCGCGGCCTTGTAGCGAAGGATGGTCTCGGCCTCGGCCATGGCGCACCGTCGTACGCGCGGCCCGCGCGCGTCAACAGGGGATGTCTGCGGCCGTCGCTACGTACTACGATCGCCATGCCCATGGAACGCACCCTCGACCTCCGCAATGATCGGGACCTCGAGACCCCGCAGCGTCGCGCCCCGGCCGACGCCGCGCGTGATGCGTCGCCGCCCGATCTCGGCGGCGCCGTGGTGCAGCAGAAGGCCGACGGTTCGACCGGCCAGATCGCCCTGACCGGCGAGCGCGAGATCCAGGCCGCCGCGCACGAGGGCATCCAGGGCGGCGGCGCCGCGATGCCGCACCTCGACGCGATCCAGCAATCGTTCGGCCCGGCCCACGATCTGTCGGGCATTCGCGCTCACGTCGGCGGCGACGCCGCCAGCGCCAGCGAGAAGATGGGCGCCGAGGGCTTCGCGACCGGCAACGACGTCGCGTTCCAGCGCGCCCCCGATCTCCACCTCGCCGCCCACGAGGCCGCGCACGTCGTGCAGCAGCGCCAGGGCGTGGCGATGAAGGGTGGCGTCGGTCGCCAGGGCGACGCCTACGAGCAGCACGCCGACGCCGTCGCCGATCGCGTCGTCGCCGGGCAGTCGGCCTCCGATCTGCTGCCCGCCGCGGGCAGCTCGGGCGGCGACACCGCGCTGCAGTTCTTCCTCGAGAAGGAGATCGCCCACAAGCCGTGTCGCGTGTCCGAGGACAACAGCGCCGCGGTCATGGGCGAGTCCGGCTACAGCCAGGACCTCTACGCCACCGCCGAGCTGATGGCCGAGGCCAACACCGCGCTCGCCGCGGCCGGCGACAAGGGCAGCTACCTCCGCCTCGCCAACGCCGGCGGCAACCTGAAGCTCGGCGACAAGACCCTGCTCCACCTGCGCCCGGTCTTCTCCGCGCAGGGCGACGCCAACAACAAGGATCTCGAGACCGCCAACAAGGGCAAGGACGCCAAGGACAAGATGTCGCTGTGGGCCGACTGCGGCCGGTCGTCGCGCGCCGTCATGGGCAGCCACGCCGACGCCCAGCCCCACGCCGTCTACAACGACGGCGGCAAGGAGAAGAGCACCGCCGACTCGTACAACCCGGCGACCTACTCCGACACGATCTACCGCGACGCGATGCCGGAGTTCCTCGCGTCGGCCGAGGCCAAGCCGTACCTGAAGGACGGCGTCCACTTCACCGGCGACGCCAGCTCGCTCATCGCCGCCCGCAGCGCCGATCACGCCCGCGAGCAGTACTGGGAGCTCGGCGAGGACGGCCGCCGCCTGTTCGACCAGAAGGTCGGCATCAACACCGGCGCCAACCCCGACGTCGGCGGCGGCTACACGATGAACACCGAGTACAACATGCCCGGGTTCAAGGAGAACGCGCGCAACACCTGGAACTTCCACTGGGCGGGCTGCGTGATG
This sequence comes from Myxococcales bacterium, assembly GCA_043737575.1. GTDB lineage: Bacteria > Myxococcota_A > Polyangia > Haliangiales > Haliangiaceae > UBA2376. Next base: position 4,845 of record JAYTAJ010000098.1, read on the forward strand.
AAGGCCGGCTCCGACAACATCACCCTCGAGAACTACGCCGACGGCAACGGCTACGAGTCGGTGAACATGGACTGGAACTTCCAGATGTACGGCACGGTCAAGAAGGGCCAGTCGTTCCAGGA
>JAYTAJ010000099.1:0-11463 GCA_043737575.1 Myxococcales bacterium
CCAACGGCGACTACCTCGCCGCGCAGTTCGGCGACGGCAGCGGCAACCTCTACGAGGGCCCATGGGACTTCCCCCACGGCGTCGATCGCGCCGATCTCAAGGACGAGGTGTCCGAGAACCGGACGCGTGACGACCTGGTCGCGCTCACCGCGATCGTGATGGACGCACCCGCCGCCGAGCTCGCGGCGCAGCTGGCGACCCAGCTCGACGTCGATCAGTTCATCGACAACTTCGCCGTCGAGATGGTCGCCGCGCTCTGGGACAACTACGCGATCGTCGCGTGGAACTACTACCTCTATCACGTGCCCGGCGGCCGCTTCGTGATGCTCACGCACGGCGTCAACTGGCCGTACTGGGTCGCCGACATGGATCCGTTCAACCTCCACACCGACCCGTGGAACGCCGACGCGCCGCCCGGCTTCCTGTGCGAGCGCATCACCGCCGTGCCCGCCCTCGACGCCCAGTTCCGCGCCGCCGTCACCCGGGTCGCCCGCGACGCCTTCGACGTCCCCGCCCTCCTCGCCCGCATCGATCGCGCCGAGGCGATGCTCCACAGCCTCCCGCTCACCGGCGCCGCCGCCGCCGACGTCGCCCGCTTCGACGCCGAGCTGGCCCGCGTCCGCGCCTTCGTCCGCGATCGCAAGGCCTACCTCACGACGCGCCTCGGCCTGTAGCGCGACGCGGCGGCGCCACAGAGACGTCGCGCGACGGTTGCGGCGCTCGCACGCGGCGTCCATGGGGCGCGGCGAGAGTGACGGCCATGACGACCCGCAGCTTTCATCCGCTCCTCCACGGCGGTCGCTGGCGCCTGGCCCGTCCCCAGTCGCGCGCGCTGTGGGCCGCGGCCACGCCCCTCGAGCTCGCCGAGCTGTTCGACGATCCGCGGCTGCGCGCGCGCACCGAGGAGTTCCTGCGGCTCGTCGCCGGCAGCGTCGACGGCATCGAGACGCTGCTGGTCTTCGATCACGACGCGGTCGATCTCGCGGTCGCGATCAGCCTGCCCACCGATCGCGCCGCGCGCTGCGTCTGGGACTGGATCGCGCGCTCGCTCGCCCGCCCGGTTCAGGTCGGGGCCCAGCTGCGGAGGATGGATTCGGTGGCGTCGTCGGCAGGGAAGTAAGACTCGATGCGGAGGTCCTCGGCGGTGACGTCGAGGGGCGTGCCGAGGGTGGTCACCATCGTGAAGAGGCGGAGCTGGAGGGCGCCGCGGCGGAGGTGGACGAGGGCGAAGGGACCGACGGCGGCGAGGCGAGGCGAGCGGAAGTGGGCGGGGACGCCGGGGATGGCGAGGGCGCGGGCGCGCAGCTCGGTGAGCGCGCGATCCTGGGGCGCGGCGGCGCACTCGCGGTGGAGCCGCTCGAGCAGGTCACCGGCGACCTCGTCCCAGTTGACGATCGCGGGCTTCCAGCCGTCGGGGTGAAGCAGGCCGAGGACGAGGTTGGCGCCGACCGCGGGCGGCAGCGGCGCGGGGGTCAGCTCGGCCAGCATGCGCTGCGCGGCGCGGTTGACGCGCAGGAGGTTCCAGGTCCGATCGACGACGACGGCGGGATACGGCTCGTGGTGGCGCAGCGCGTGATCGAGGCCGCGCCGCACCATCGCGAGCTCGTCACCGTCGAGCGACGACGACGAGAACCGCGGCGCCAGGCCGGCGGCGAGCAGGAGCTGGTTCTGATCGCGCAACGGCACCTCGAGCGCGCCCGCGAGCGCGAGCAGCACGTCGCGGCCGGGCCGCGACCGGCCGGTCTCGATGAACGACAGGTGCCGCGTCGACACGCCGGCGCGCGCGGCGAGGTGCTCCTGCGACAGCCCGCGGTTGCCGCGCCAGGCCCGCAGCAGCGGTCCGACGCCAGGGTCGCTCACGACTCGATCCGGTTGCCCATGGGACCGATCCTACCGCTCGCGCGCGGCGCGCTCATTACCTGGCACGTAATGGTGGCGCCTCGCGGCCGGCCGCATCGTGGGGGCATGAAGCGCATCGTCATCCTCCTCGCGATCCTGATCCCGTTCACGCTGCTGTCGACCTGGCTGGTGATCGACACCGGCTACCTGGCGTGGATCCGCCTGGCGCGCCGCGAGCCGTGGGCGCTCCAGCTGTTCGTCGATCTGGCGATCGCGTGCACGGTCTTCATGAGCTGGATGCTGCGCGATGCGAGGGCGCGCGGGCTGCGGGCCTGGCCCTACGTGCCGCTGATCCTGACCGGGGGATCGATCGGCATCCTGGCCTACTTGATCCGGCGCGAGCTCGCGGTCCAGGCGCCGCGCGCCGCCGCGGCGTGATCGCGATCGCAGCGCGTTGTCCGCGGCGCGGACTCGCCTGATACTGCCGCGATGAGCCGGCGCTACGCCCTCGTCGCCGCGGCCGTCATCGCGATCGCGCTGCTGCCGGGCCCGGCGACCGCGCAGCCGCAGCCCCAACCGCCGCTCGACGCGCCGGTGATCGAGCTGGTGACGATGGGCGTCGGCGCGCGGATCTGGGAGCGCCACGGCCACATCGCGCTGTGCGTCCGCCACCCGAACCCGCGCGACAGCGTCTGCTACAACTACGGCCTCGGCGACTTCGCGCATCCGGCGTCGATGGGCTGGGGCTTCTTCCGGGCGGCCGGCAACTTCTGGGTCGGCCGGCGGTCGCCGAGCGTGCTGATCACGATCTACCAGGCGGCCGATCGCGACGTCTGGGTGCAGCCGTTGCCGCTGACCGCCGACGAGACCCGCCGCCTGCTGGCGCGCCTCGAGCACGACGTCGAGGACGCCCACAAGCACTACGCCTACGACCACCTGTTCGACAACTGCTCGACCCGCGTGCGCGATGCGCTCGACGAGGCGACCGGCGGCAAGCTCCGCGCGATGCGCGCGCCGTCGGACGGCCTCACGTATCGCGACCTGGCGCGCAAGGGCTTCTACGGCATGCGGGTCGCGCTGGTCATCACCGATCTGGCGATGGGCCGCGCCGCCGATCGCGTGCCCAGCTACTACGAGCGGATGTTCCTGCCCGACTACCTGCGCGAGGCGGTGACCCGGCTGTGGGGCGTCGAGCCGATCGCGCGCTACCAGCGGCGCGGACCGCCGCCGCGCGACGACGGCCCGAGCGGCCGCTGGGCGCTGGCGCTCCTGGTGCTCGCGGTCGCCGCGCCGGCGTGGCTGGCGCGCTGGCGCGGACGCTGGCAGCGCACCGGCTTGTGGTTGGCGCTGACACCGCAGCTCGTCCTCGGCCTGGTGTTCTGGACGCTGGCGATCCTCAGCCCGCTGCCGTACGTGCGCTGGAACGAGACCTGCCTGGTGCTGCTGCCGCTGGATCTGCTGCTGGTGATCGGTCCGCCGCGGTGGCGCGAGCGCTACGCGATGGGCCGCGTCGCGATGCTCGCCGCGATCGCGCTGCTGCTGCTGGTCGGCGTGCTGCGCCAGCCGCTGTGGCCGATCCTAGCGTGGCCGCTGATCCCGGCCCTCGTCGTCGCGCGGTGGCCGGCGCGCGTCAGCATCCCGAGCTGACCAGCATCTGCCGCAGGGCGTCGCCGGCCGCGGCGCACCCCATCTCGACCGCTTCGCGCGAGGCGTCGTCGTCGCCGGCCATCACCCAGCTCGCGCGCATCGCGTCGAGGCTCTGGCCGACCGCGTCCTTGGCGGCGCGCGGGACCTTGTCGCACGCGCCGAAGCGCTCGACGATCACCAGGTAGTCGTTGCACGCGGCGATGCCGGTCGAGCGGTCGCTGCCGTCGCCGACCTCGGACGCGCGGCGATAGATCTCCTCTTGCGCCTGGCGCGCGTGCAGGCGCTGATCGCTCGACAGTCGATCGGAGCACGCCCGCAGATCGCGCGGCGCATCGACGGCGCTGTAGCAGCGGATCACGTCGGGCTCCCAGGCGTCGTCGTCGCAGATCATCGCGATCTCGGCGGTGGGATCGATCCCCGCGGTCGCGATGTCGACGCGCAGCTTGACCATGCCGCGCGCGATCTTGCCCGCGGCGGCGGCGCAGCTCGGCGGCGCGGTCGGCCTGGCGGTGCCCTTACAACCCACCGCGACCAGCGCAGCAGCGACGACGATCGCGCGCATCACTCGGCCAGGAACTTCTCGAACGCTTTGAAGTTGTAGTCGCGCCCGAGGAAGTCCTTGACCAGCACCGCCGCGTCCTGGGTGCCGCCCGCGGCGAGCACCTTGTCGCGGTACGCGTGGGTCAGCTCGGTGTTCATGAGGCCCTGCTTCTGGAACGGGCTCAGCATGTCCTTCGCGATCACGAGCGACCACATGTACGTGTAGTACACGGCCGAGTAGCCGATGAGGTGACCGAAGCTGGCGTGGAAGCGGGTGCCGTCGACGTAGCGGAACGGCGTGTAGCGAGTCTGCAGCTGCTTCACCAGCGCGAGCTGATCGAGCTTCTCGGGATCGGCCTGGTGGAACTGCAGCGAGATCGCCGCGTAGAACATCTGCTGCACCGCCTGGGTGCCGCCGCCGAACTTGTCGGCGCGACGCATGCGCTCGACCAGCTCCTTGGGGATGACCTCGCCCTTGGCGTTCTTGGCGAAGCGCGACAGCGTCTCGTAGTTCCACGCCCACTCCTCGAACATCTGCGACGGTGCCTCGACGAAGTCGTGCTCGGTCGCGACGCCGCTCTGCTTGATCCAGCGGTGATCGCCGCCGAGGACGTGGTGCATCAGGTGGCCGAACTCGTGGAACATCGTGACGACGTCGTCGTGCTCCATCAGCTCGTCGCCGCCCGGGAAGTTGCAGACCAGCACGCCCTCGGGGAGCTGGACCCCGGTGACGCCGTCGATCAGCGGGAACTGCGCCGCGTGCTTGTACTTGCGCTCGCGCGGCTGCATGTCGAGGAAGATGCGGCCGAGCTTGGTGTCGCCGCGCTTGACGTCGAACACCTTCACGCTCGGGTGCCAGATCGGAGCGTCGGTGACCTCGGTGTACTGGACGTCGTAGAGCGCGCTGGTGATCTCGAGCAGGCCCTGCAGCGTCTGCGCGTACGGGAAGAACGGGCGGATCTCCTTCGAGTCGACCTCGTACTTGTTGATCTTCACGCGGTTCTCGAGGAACGCCTTCTGCCAGTCCTCGACGAGCTTGGCCTTCTTGTCGAGGGTCTTCAGCTCCTTCAACAGCTCGGCGTAGTCCTTGGCGGCGCGCTTCTTGGCGAGCTTGGCGACGCGCTCGATGAACGCGCTGGCGGCCTTGCCCGACTTGATCATCTTGTCCTCGGTGATGTAGTCGGCCCAGTTGGCGTAGCCGAGCAACATCGCCTTCTCCGACCGCAGCGCCAGCACGTCGGCGAGGATCTTCTCGTTGTCCTGATCGCCGCGCGACCGGAACAGGACGTACAGCTCCTTGCGGCGGGCATCGTTCTCCGCGTAGGTCATGAACGGCAGGTAGTCGGGGTAGTCGGTCGTGATCTTGATCTTGCCGTCGGCGCCCGGCGCGTGGCTGGCGATGAAATCATCAGGCAGGCCCTTCAGCTCCTCGACCGAGTCGAGCGTGATCGCGCGGGTGTCCTTGCCGATGTTGGTCGAGAAGTTCTGGCCGAGCTGGGTCAGCTCCTTGTCGATCGCCTGGAGTCGGCTGCGGGTCGCCTCGTCCTTGTCGACGCCGGCGCGGCGGAAGTCGCGCAGCGTGATCCGCAGGAAGCGCTGGGTGTCGTCGTCGGCGTCGTCGGCCTTGACCGCGGCGATCGCGTCGTAGACCTGACGGTTGAGCATGAGCGACGTGCCCAGCTCCGACGCCTCCTGCTCGCAGGTGCGCGCGGCGGTCTGGACCGACTCGTCGGGGTTGACCTCGGAGTACAGGCCCGCGAGATCGATCGAGTTGGCGAGCTGGGTGTAGAGCTGGTTGAGCGGCACCAGGGTGTTGTCGACGGTGCGCTCGCTGGCGGCGGCGATGATCGTCGGCAGGATCGCCTTGGCGTTGGCGATCCCGACGCGACACTGCTCGAGGAACAGGACGTCGGCGGGGCGCTTCTGGATCACGACAGGCTCGGCCACGACGTCGGGCTTCACGGGGGTCTCCGGGGTCTTCGAGGGCTTGGGACCGCAGGCCGCGGCGGCGACCAGGGCGATGAAGGCTAGGCGGCGAGGCTGCGGCATCGAGCGGCGTCTTAGCATGGCGCCCGACGCCGATCACCACGCTTGACGCCCGCCGCGGCGTGCGGGAAGGATGCGCCGTGGATGCTCCGACCCTGCCGCTGACGCCGACCTCGCCGACCTGGGTCGCGGTCGCGCTCGCCGATCTCGACACCGTCCATCAGGATCACCTGCACTGCGAGCGCAAGGCCGCGCAGTCGGCGCTGTCGCTGGTCCGCAGCTATCCGCAGCACGCCGACCTCGTGCTCGCGGTCGCGCGCCTCGCGCACGAGGAGACCGCCCACGTCGTGCAGATGACGCAGCTCCTCGGGCGCCGCGGCATCGCGCCCAGCCTCGACTTCGGCGACGACTACGCCGCCGCGCTGCGCGCCGAGGTCCGCCGCGCCGAGCCCGATCGCCTGCTCGATCGGCTGCTGGTGTTCGCGCTGATCGAGGCGCGCTCGGCCGAGCGCCTCGGCCTGCTCGGCGACGCGTTGCCCGATCCCGCCAGCGCCGCGCTCTACCGCGCCCTCGCGCTGGCCGAGGTCCGCCACCGCGACATCTTCCTCGAGCTGGCCGCCGCGCTCGCGCCCGCCACCTGGCGCGCCCGGGTCGAGGCGCTCGCGCTGATCGAGAGCGCGATCGTCGCGCGGCTGCCGGTTCGCGCGCGCATCCACTGATCGCGCTACGCGGCCTCGATCATTGGCACCGTGATCGGCGCGAGCAGCTCGGTCAGCGCGCGCCGACGTCGCTCGGCCTCGGGCCCGACCGCGTCCTCGCCGGCGGCGGACAGCTGGACGTAGAAGCGCCCGCCCAGATCGCGGACGATCGGCGGGTCGACCGCGGCGCGCAGCCGCTCGAGCCCACCGATCGCGGCGACGTGCTGCGCCGACAGGTACGTGCCCCACTGCGGCGGACGGACCCACTGGCTGCCGAGCGTCTTGCGGACCCGCACGATCCGAGGAGTCTCGTTGTGCGGATGATCGGCGGGCTTGTCCGGGTAATAGGAGCCGACGCCGAACTGGTATGCGCTGATCGGCGCCTCGTTCGCCGCGGCCCAGATGACACCGTGCGGAGCCTCGACCAGCTGCACGAGCTGGTGCATCGCCTCGAGCCAGCCGTCGATCGTCTTGCCCTTCGGCATGCCGTCGAGTCGGCAGATCGCGGCCGCCAGGAGGGGGAACTCGTGGTCGCGACTGAGGGCCCATTCATCCCCGGTCTCGACGTACACCCACGCGTGGTTGAGGTGCTCCTTGCGGCTCAGCGACAAGTTGACCCGCGTCACGCGATCCGACGCCGCCAGATCTTCGATCGTCGCGCGCAACGCAGAGCCACGCACCTTGCCCTTCGGCCATGGGTACAGCTCGCGGTTTGGTGCCTGGCCCGGACGCACCAGGCTGGGCTGCCACGGCCAGCGCTCGTCAGTGAGGATCGCCGCCAAGCGCGCCGCGAGCTCGGGTGGCCGGAGGCATCGTCGGTAGATGCACCAGAAACCAAGCGACAGCGGCATCAGTCGCTCTCTGGCAGATCGGTCGAGACATCTTTCATCACCTCGCCGAACTGATCACGGACGATGCCCGTGCAGAAGTCGTAGGTGATCACTTCCTTCTCGACGTTGAGCGCGGTCTTGTCGCTGTTCTCGCAATTGCTCACAGTCGGGTAGTCCTTCAGCAGCCCTGCCTTGTCTTGCTCGTAGCGCTTGATCAGCCCATCCATGTAGTCCTTGACCTGGATCTGTCCCTCGTTCTTGGCGCCCTCGCTGTCAGGCTTGATCTCGGTGATCTTGCAGGTCCCGCTCGACACCTTCACGCAGTCGGCGCGACAGCCGGAGCCCGGCCGGATGCGGTTGTCGCAGTACGTGCTCGCGATTTCGAATTCGGCATACGTACAACCCAAGCCCTTCTGCAGGTCGTCGTGGCGCTTGTCGCCCCACGCGAGCCGGGTCTTGATCTTCGGGTTGTTGCTGCCGAGCAGCTCGCCCTCCTTCAGCTTCTCGAGGTTCGTCAGGTTCCACGCCACGCCCTCGACGACCTGCTTCGCGCCCTTGAACTTCTTCAGCTTGTCCGAGGCCCCGCGCGCCGCCAGCCGGTCGCCCTGCCCGAGCGTGGTGCCGTACACCGCGGCGATCTGGCTGGCCCACCGATCCGCGACCTCGTTCACCTTGGCCTTCATCTCGTACTCGTGCGCACCTCGCCCAGCCACACGTTGTAGTCCTGCTTCAGCCGCGTGACCGTCGCCTTGGTGTTGCCGGTGTGGGTGCTCAGATCGCCGACCGCCTTCACGATGTCCGGATGCTTTTCGGCGAGCGCGAGGTTCTTGCACGCGCTGCCCGCGGCCACGTAGCGCTCGCGCCAGTACGCGGGGATCGCGGTCGCCGCGGTGGCGAAGCTCGCCGAGACGCCGGCCCACTCGCCGTCGCTGACCGCGAAACGCGCCAGGCCCGCGTACCGCGTCATCTCCTTGTCGCCCTCGAGCAGCGCCGCGAGCTTGGGCTCCCAGATCGCGCCGTACTGACGTCCTTTCTCGGGCAGCTTCGTGACCGCGTCCTCCGTGTCGTCAGGGCTGCCGACGTAGTTGCGGATCAACGTCTGGAGATCGGCGTCGTCGCCAACGCAGCGATCGGCGACCCCGTCGGCGAGACGCTGGCCTTCCTTGAGCTTCTTGAGCGACCGCGCCGCCTCGCGAAACGCCTCCAGGTAGCCCGGATACTGCGTCACGATCGCGCGCGCGCGCCCGTCATCGCCCTTGACCGCGTCGAGCTTGCTCACGAGCTCGGCGACCTCGCGCGCGTACGACAGCGCGTCGTCCAGATCGCCGACGTCGGCGTCGGCTTCGAACCCCGCCAGCTCCTCACCGACGTCCTCGACCTTCTCGTCGATGTCCTCGATCAGCTCCTGTCGCGCCCGCGCGTCCGACTCGTCGTCCGCCACCGCGTAGCCCGCCGCCAACCCACCCGCCACCATCGCCACCACCATCCCGTATTTCATCATGCCGCGACGCTAACACGCGACGCCAACGGAACGTCTGCGACGCCGAGTCAAGACGAAGCCCGTGGTGGCAGTCCCGTTTCGGTTCATTCGGCGCAGAGGCTGCCACCGTTGACGATTGGGTGCTCCGACCGCGGCCGTCGCGGTAGGGTTGGGCATGGTCGCCACCGCCACCCAGGTTCTCGCCGACGCCATGCGGCTATCTGAGGACGAGCGCGAAGAGCTCGCGGCGCAGTTGCTCGACAGCTTGGAGCCACCGCCTGGGATCTCCATCGAGGATCGGGCCGAGATCGAGCGCCGCGCTACGGACGCGCGCAGTGGACCGCCTGGGATCCCATGGGACGAGGTGAAGCGCGGACTCTTCGGGTGATCCGGTTCCGTCCTGCTGCCGCTCGCGAGCTGGCCGCGGATGTCGCGTACTACGAACAGGATCGTGACGGGCGAGGGCGGCGGTTTGCTGGATCGGTCGAGCGAACGCTCACGTTGATCGGCTTGCTGCCGAAGGCGTTTCCGCTGCTGTACGAACCCGACATTCGGTCGGCGAAGGTCCAACGCTTCCCGTACCGCGTCGTCTACGTCGTCGTCGGCGACGACATCGAGGTGATCGCGGTCGCGCACGCGAAGCGGCGGCCATTGTACTGGCGGGATCGCGAGCGGTAGCGAGCGCTACGGCTTGGGGACGTCGAAGTCGACGCCCCAGGCCCAGACGGCGAAGATGAAGTCGTCGTCGCCGACGGTGGCGAACTCGTGCTCGGTGCCGCCGTCGGCGATGGCTTCGTCGCCGGGCGCGAGGAGGCCAGCGAGGGAGTCGTGGGCGCGGCCGGACAGGACGAGGCTGTGCTCGCGACCGGAGTGGCGGTGATACGCGAAGCGCTGGCCGGGCGCGAGGCGGACGAAGCCGACGTCGGCGCCGACGAGGGCGGGGCTGGGCGGGAAGTGGATCAGCCACGAGCCGGGGCCGGGGCCAGGCTCCCAGGCGCGGGGATCGTCGACGAGGCCGAGCAGCGTGCGCGCGCGATCGGTGGCGACCTCGAACAGCTGCGCGAAGCGCTCGACGAAGCGCTCGAAGCGACCCTCGGGCGCGGCGGCGGACGACAGGAGGCGGGCGCGGACGGCAGGCGACGGGGCGACGCCGGGCAACGCGCCGACCAGATCGGCGGCGGCCCACATCAGGGTGTCGAGCTCCTCGGCCAGCGACGGATCGGCGATGATCGCGCGCTCGACGTCGCGCGCCTCGACGTCGTCGACGGCGCCGAGGGCGTACAGCGGGAGGAGATCGCGGATCGACATGACTACGGCGACGCCTCGGTGGGGCCGAGGGCCTGGCGCAGCTTGGTGAGCGCGGCGGCGACGCGCGACTTGACGGTGCCGATCGGGACGTCGATGCGGTCGGCGATCTCGGAGCACGACAGGCCCTCGAAGTACGCGAGCTCGAGGACGGCGCGCTGATCGACCGACAGATCGGTGAGGGCGGCGCGGACCCGGTGCTGATCGGGCGACGACGACAGGTCGACCTCGGCGACGACGCGCTCGAGCACCTGCTCGTCGCCGCTGCGCCGCGACACCCGCGCGGACTTCACGACGTCGAGCGCGCGCGATCGCATGCGAATCACCAGCCACGTACGAACCCGGCCGCGGGTCGGATCGTAGTCGCGCACGCTGCGCCAGACCTCGAGGAACACATCGTGCAAGAGATCTTCGGCCTCGCTGCGGCTCTTCAAGATCCGCAGGCCGAGGGCCAGGAGGTACGAAGCATGCCGATCGTAGAGCCCGGCGAGCGCGCGACGATCACCCCCGGCCATCGCTCGCACCAGAGCGATGTCGTCGTCATCGGCCGCGGCTTGCTCGGGCCGCGCCCCCACCGCGGTCATGTCCGAGACGCTAGCACGAACCCGCGGCGCTCGCGCGCGACCACCGCAACGTGACGGGATGGGTTGCTTACCCTCGCCGGGCTGGGTATGAGCAGCAGCTATGTCGGCCGACCTCGCCGCCCTCCGCGACGCGGTTCGCGAGGCCACGACCACGCGCGTGTGGTCGCAGGGGGTGACGCTTGCCCGCGAGGATCGGGTGCAGGGCCGCTCGGCCAGCGCCAGCGAGATCATCGTCGAGGTCCGGCCGCCGACCCGGCCGACGCCATACACGGTCGTCCTGTATCCGCAGGACGAGGAGTGGGACTGCGACTGCGGCGGGCGCGAGGCGGCGTGCTCCCACACCTGCGCGGCGGTGATCGCGCTGGTCGACGCGATCGCGCGCGGCCAGGCGCTGCCGATGTCGGCCAAGGCCGGCAAGACGATCGGCTATCGCCTCGGCTCGGACCCGGGCGGGCTGACCTTGCGGCGGGTCGCGGTCGAGGGCCTCACCGAGACCGCGATCACGACGACGGTGTCGTCGCTGGTGTCGGGTCGCGTCACCGGCACCAAGCTCG
>JAYTAJ010000100.1:0-2129 GCA_043737575.1 Myxococcales bacterium
ACCATCTGGGTCGCCCAGCCGGGACGGCAGCGGGTGTGGTCGAGGTTCTCGAGCCGCAGCAGCGCGCGGGCCCCCGACGCCCGGGCGTCGAGCCACACCAGCAGCGCCGACAACAGCGTGCCCGGGTGGGCCTCGCCGGTCGTCGACGGCGCGAATCGCGACGCGGTGCCCGGTTCACTCATGGGTTCGTGGTCATGCTAAAGGCATCGGACCGATGGCGCCGACGCCGCTCCGCTGGATCTACCTCGGGCTCGGCTGGATCTTCTTCGGCCTGGGCGTGGCGGGCGTGTTCCTGCCGATCTTGCCGGCGACGCCGTTCATGCTGCTGACCTTGTGGGCGTTCTCGAACAGCTCGCCGCGCCTCGAGCGCTGGCTGCTCGAGCACAGGCGGTTCGGACCGTCGCTGCGGGTGTGGAAGGCGTACGGCGTGATCTCGTGGCGCGCGAAGATCATCGCGTGGGTGTCGATGGCGGCGAGCCTGATCTACATGATCGGGTGGCGACGCCCGGCGTGGTGGATCGTCGGCGCGACCGCCGCGCTCATGGCCTACGGCGTCTGGTACGTCGCGCGCCGTCCGTCGTACCCGCCGCCCGACGCGCCGCCGGTCTGAACGACCCTACTTGACCTTGCGGCACGCCATCGCGCCGCAGACCTTCAGGCCCTTGCGATACTTCTCGGGCAGGATCGACTCGTGCTTCACGATCGGCGGGCCCGCGATCGGCGCGTCGAGCGGCGTGCCGTCGTCCTGCCCGAAGTCGACGACGGTATCGCGCGGCGTCCGATCCGGCGGCAGCGGCGGCTCGATCATCACCAGCGCGCGACTGTTGGCGGCGAGCACCAGGTCGTAGGTCGTCTCGCCGCCCGCGGTGCGGGCGCTGACGCGGTAGGTGCCCGCGGGCAGCCGCCACGATCCCGCGGTCAGCGGCACGTCGGCGAAGCGATCGATCGCGACCGTCGCGGTCGCCGCGCCCTTGCCGACCAGCACGATCTCGACCGGCGACCACTCGTCGCGGCGCGCGACCTTCTCGATCGCCGCGCGCGCGAGCTTCGCGGCGTCGGCGCGCGCGGGTAGATCCGCGCAGGCGCCGATCAGCAGCCCGGCCCGCGCCGGATCGTTCGCCGCCGTCAGCGCGATCGCCGCGCCGCACCGCCGATCGGGATCGCCGCTCGCGATCGCCGCGGTCACGTCGACCGGCTTTGGCTTCGCCTTGCCGCGCTTGCCCGCGCCGCGCTTGCCCGCGCCGCGATGCTCGGCGGCCGCGGGGGCCGCGATCATCAACACCGCGAGGACGACGAGCGAGCTGCGCATCGACAGGAACGACAGCCCGGGGACGTCCGGGTTGCACGATCCTGACACGCCCGGAGTAGGATGGCGCGTGGATCAGCAGGTCGCCGACGACGCCCGGGCCTGGGCCGGCCGCTACGTCGAGGTGGTGGAGCGCTTCGATCTGTGCCCGTGGGCGGCGCCCGCTCGGGCCCGCGGCGAGGTCTGGATCGGCGTGTGCGACGAGGTCGATCTGCTCGACGCGCTGCGGCGCTTCGATCGCACGCCGACCGCGATGGTCGGGCTGTGCGTCTTGCCCGGCTTCGCGGGCGATCTGGCGGCGCTGCGCCGGGTCCGCAACCAGGTGTGCGAGGGCCCGCTGGGCGCGCGGCTCGCGCTCGCCGAGTTCCATCCCGACGCGCCGCTCGACGCCGCGACCCCGGCCCGGCTGGTGCCGTACCTGCGGCGGTCGCCGGATCCGATGCTGCAGGTGGTGCGCCACGAGACCCTGTCGGGCCTGCGCCGCGGCGGCACCACGCTGGCGTCGGTCGATCAGCTGGCGCTGATGGCGGGCAAGCACGTCGCCGCGCCGCGCGACGTCGCCGACGACGTCGCCGAGCAGAACCACGCGCGCATGCAGCGCGACGGCGTGGCGCTGGCGGCCGCGCTCGACGAGCTGATCACCTCGCGCCGCGCCGCCACTCGACCGCGATCAGGCTGAAGATCGCGAACCCGATCACGATCGGGATCCACAGCGGCTGGCGGAACACGCCGACCGCGCGCAGGAGCGACACCCCGACCACCATCGCCAGCCGCACCCGCGCGTAGCGGCGGCGGGTCCGCTCGTCGAGGAACGGCAGCGCCA